>JAKUSY010000235.1 GCA_022451445.1 Planctomycetota bacterium | reverse complement strand
TCACCATGGCGGGAAGCTGGATGGCATTGGCTGTCTTGGCAGTATCGTTCGGCTCTCTCTCGGCGGCCGCGGCTGTTTTTTCTCCGGCTGGTCTCGCCGCGACGGGAGCGGTCTCTGCCCGGGCGACCTCCCCGGCAGCGTCCGACTTTTCAAGCTTCAGCCTCTCCCGCGAGCCATCGAGGCGGCCGACAAAGAGGGAGCGTTCGCCCGGGGTGAAGGCCAGGGCGGCGACCACGTCGCTCTGCCTGTCAAAGGTCTGCAGCGGTTCGAGCCCCGGCAGTGACCAGGTCTTGACGGTGCGATCGGCCGAGGCCGAGGCAAGCCTCGACCCATCCTCATTGATCACGAAGCTGGTGATCTCGTCTTCGTGCGCGAAGCGGACCAGAACGAGCGGGTTGACCCGCGGTTTTTCTTTGCTGATCCATCTCCAGAGGCGAATCTGCTTGTCGGCGCCGCTGGCGATAACGAATTGGCTGTCGGGGGTGAAGGTGACGTTGAACTGTTCGCCGGTTGGCTGGCCCAGGGTGTCGAGGCGCAGGCCGGTGGAAACCTGCCAGAGCTTGACCGAGGCATCGCCGCCGGCGCTGGCGAGCACCGAACCATCGGGGCTGAAGGCTATGTCGTAGATGGCGCCGTTGTGGCCCTCGATGGTGCGAAGCAGCTTGCCGTTGGCGGTTTCCCAGATCTTGATTGAACGGTCGTAGCCTGCGGTGGCGAGGATAGCCCCATCGGGAGAGAGCTCGGCATCGAAGAGGATGTCGCGATGCTCACCGGTGAACCGGCGAATGTTCTTGCCGGTCTCGACGTCCCAGAGAAAGGCCTCTCCGCTCAGGCCTGTGACGCCGGTGGCGGTCACGACCCGCTTGCCATCTTTAGAGAAGGAGATGGAGTTGATCTTGCCGGGGTGCCCGGCGAGCGCTTGCTTGCCGACCTTTACCGAGGTGAAGCGGGCCACGGCCCGGGTGCCGGTGGGGGAGAAGGCCAGGGCGGTGATGGGCTTCCCGGTGTTTTCAGCCGCCGCCAGCTCGGGGACGTTCAGGGTCGAGAGGATGGACTGGTCGTTCTCGGGGCCCCTGGCGCCCGCGTTGATCCAGGCGCGCAGGGTCTCGATATGCACGGCCGAGGGCTGCGGCTTCTTGCGTGGCGGCATATACGGTTTTTTCTTCCCGGTGAGGGCCTGGATGAAGCGGGAACCTTCGGCATCGCCGGGCTTGATGGAGGGACCGTCTTCGCCGCCCTTCATGAGCTTCTTCCAGGTCTCGAGCGAGAACTCGCCCTTGAACTCGTCGTCGTTGTGGCAGCCGGCGCAGTACTCGCGCAGTATGGGGGCCACGTCGCGATGGAAATCGACATCCGCTCCGGGAGCCGGAAGCGCCGCGGGGACACAGAACAGGGTGGTAAGAATCAGCTTCTTCATGGTCTCAGTGCTGGAAAAGGAATTCGCGGCTGGTCATCAGGGCCCAGAAGAGATCCTCGACGACGGCCCGTTTCTGTTCAGCCGGCGTTTCGGCTAACAGCCCGGTGATGCGTTTGCGCTGGTCCTCTCCCGGCTTGCGGGAGAAGCAGAGCATGTAGATGTCGTCGATGATCTCGGAGTTTTCTTTCGCCAGCAGCTCGCTCACTCGGCCCTTCTCACTACGCAGCTTGTCGTTGAGGGCGCTGCCGTTGGAGAGATGCAGCACCTGTACCATGCTCGGCTTGTTGGAGCGCTCGCACTCGCAGGTGATCTCGCGGTCATTGCGCCCGAAGGCCTTGAGGAAATAAGAGGTGACCGAGGAGTCGTAGAGCTGCAGGGCGCGGGTGCCCTCGGGGTAGAAATCGGTCTTCTGGGTGCTGCCATCGAAGTTGGTGATGTTGTCGAAGCGCCTGGAGACGCTCGTCACCGAGACGATGGCGTCATAGAGGACCTCGGCCATCATGCGGCGCGGGTAGTAGCGCGAATAGTAGCTCTGGTCCTCCCGGTTGCGTTCCAGGGGTACGCTGCTGCGGCGGTAGGTCTCGCTTCTGAGGATCAGCCGCATGAGAGCCTTCAGATCATATTTATTCTTCGCGAGGGGAGCGGCGATGGCCGCGAGCAGGGGCTCGTTCGAGGCGGGGTTGGAGACGCGCAGGTCATCGACGGGCTCGACGATGCCCTGGCCGAAGAAGTTGGCCCAGATCCGGTTGGCGATCGAGCGGGTGAAATAGGGGTTTGCGGGCGAGGTCAGCCACCCGGCCAGGACTTCTCGGCGGTTCTTCGGAGAATCGGCGGGGATCGCCGCGGCATCAAGCGGAGCGGGCGGCTGCGGCTTCCCGGTACGTGGCTGCAGGAGGTCGCCGCGGGAGGCGGTGAACAGGGTGCGGTTGTCGCCGCTTCCCTTGACGCGCACGCGGGCGAAGAGATTGGCGAAGGAGTAGTACTGGTCGTTGGTCCATTTCTCCAGCGGATGGTTGTGGCACTTCGCGCAGCCGATCGACAGGCTCATGAAGGCCTGGCTGATGTTCTCAGCCATGCTCTCGGGTTCCTGGTGGACGGTGTAGAAGTTGGTGGCGCCGTTCTGCAGGCTGCCTCCGCTGGCGGTGACGACCTGGCGCACCAGCTCATCCCAGGGGACGTTCTTCTCGACGCGCTCGCGCAGCCAGCTGTAGTAGGTCTTGATGACCGGCTCGCCCATTTTCCTGCCGGTGATGAGGAAGAGGTCCGACCAGCGGTAGGTCCAGTAGTCGACGAACTCGGGGCGATCGAGAAGCTTGTCGACAAGAACGTCGCGCTTGCTCTCGTTCTTGTCCTCGGTAAAGGCCTTTGTCTCGGCAGGCGTCGGCAGAACACCGATCACGTCGACATAGGCGCGGCGGATGAACTCGCTGTCGGACGCCGGCGGCGAGGGCTCCAGGTTCAGGCGGCGCAGCTGTTCGAGCACGAGCTTGTCGATCACGTTGCGCTTTGGAGTCTTTGAGAAAACCTCGGCGGGGAGTTCGTTCGGCCACGGCGAGGTGATGCGGGCGATGGCGATGCGGCCTGAGTACCAGGCGGTGAAGGAGCCCTCCCCGTAGCCCAGGACGGTGACCTTGCCGGTTTTCTCATCAATTTCGGCGATGGCGGCATCGGTCGAGGCGAAGCGTACCCAGCGGGTCACGTCGCGGGAGCTGCCGTCGCTGAAGGATGCCGTTACCTTGAGCTGCAGGGAGTCGCCCTTCTCGAGGACTGACTGGGCGGGGGAAACATCGAGGCGGTCGAGTTTCGCATCTTGCTCCGAGGGTCCCGGCGCGCCCTGGCGGATCCAGTCGGTGAGAACGCGGTATTCAACCGAGTCCTCACGGATGACCTTGCCGCCCTTGTGCCTCACGGCGGCCGTGGGCTTGATGACGAAGAGGCTGCGGGCTGGGGCCGAGGGCTCGATACGCCGGCCCCGCATCTCGCGGGTGATGTTGTAGTGGTCTGTGGCCGGGTCGTAGGCGTTGAGGCTGAGGCGGAAGCCTCCCTTGCCCGCCAGCGCTCCGTGGCAGCCGCCTGAGTTGCAGCCCACCTTGGAGAGGACGGGGAGCACGTCATTGCGGAAGCTCACGGGCTCGGCGGAATCAAGGGTCGCCGCGAACAATACGACAGCGACGGCGCTCATGCAGGCCCGGGCCCTCATCAGAACAGCTCCTTGATGGGATTGCTGCCGAAGTCGACGAGCGGGAAGGGGCGTCCGGCCGGCCCAGGCAGGAGCGCCTGGTGATCGAGGCCGAGGCTGTGAAAAATCGTTGCCACCACCTCCGGCGGCGCGACCGGGCGCTCGGCGGGGAAGCCGCCGACGGGGTCGCTCTTGCCCACGACGCGGCCGCCCTGCACGCCTCCGCCGGCGAAGGAGACGGTGAAGCACTGCGGCCAGTGGTCGCGTCCGCCGGCTGGGTTCACCTTGGGGGTACGGCCGAATTCCGACATCGTCGAGACCAGGGTGTCATCGAGGAGGCCGCGGTCATCGAGGTCCTCGATGAGGGCACTGTAGCCGCGGTCGTACATGGGAGCGACGATCTCCTTCATCTGCTTGATCGACATGAAGGGCTTGGAGCCGTGGATGTCCCAGGAGAGTTGGTCGAAGCCGGTGAGGAAGCTGTTGATCGTCACCAGCCCGACTCCGCTCTCGATGAGTTTTCTCGCAAGCAGGCAGCACTGGCCGAAGCGGTTCATGCCGTAGCGCTCGCGGACCGATTCCTTTTCCTTCGTGATGTCGAAGGCGGAGCGCGCCTCCTTGCTGGTCATCATGCGGAAGGCGGCGTGGAAGTTGTCGTTCAGGAGGCGTGCGTCATCGCTTGATTCGAAGTTTTTCACCGCTCCGTCGACGATGTCGCGCAGCTTGCGCCGGCGCTCGAGCCGGGCGGCGCCCACCTGGTCGGGGGGGAGCAGGTCGGGAACCTTGAAATTCTTCTTCGAGGGATCGGCATTGAGGACGAAGGGGTCGTGCGCTTTGCCGAGGAAGCCGCCGGCCTGTCCGTTGGGCATGTTGCCGCCGCCGCGGCCCATGAGCTCCGGCAGGACGACAAAGGGCGGCAGGTCGGTCTTTCGGCCCAGCAGGTGGCTCGCCACCGCGCCGGCATGCGGGGTCTGTACCCCGCCTGAAAAACGCCGCCCGGTCTGCATGATCTGCCAGCCCGCGTCGTGGACCGCCGCGCCCCCGTGGTGTACCGAGCGAACGAGCGAGAACTTGTCGCCGATCTTCGCGTGCATCGGCAGGATCTCGGAGATGTCAAGGTCCTCCGATTTCGTCTTGATGGGCTTGAAGGGGCCGCGGATCTCCCGCGGAGCATCCGGCTTCATGTCCCAGAGGGCGACATGGCTCGGCGCGCCGAGGTTGAAGATCATGATGGCGGAGCGTTTCTCGTGGCCGGGTTTGCGGGCGACGCGTTCTTCGGCCGCCAGCAGCTGCGGCAGGGAGAGGCCGATGGCGCTGAGCGCGCCAAGCTGCAGCAGCTCGCGTCGCTTCAGGTGGCTTCCGCCGCAGATCGAGGCGTCCTGTTCCGCCAGGAAGTCGAACATGAATTTGTCTCCGTACCCTCGGTGTCAGTCTCGCGGGCCTTGTTTTGACTCACAAGGCGTTATTTTTTTCAGGCAAAAGACATTATCTCGATGGAGGATACCTTTTACCAAAACGAAAATACTTCAATGGCGATGGGTACAGATGAAATTTTCGAGTCTTCCAGCAGCGGTTCTTTTTTTTGTCCTCGGTATATCTCCGCAGGTGCCGGCGAAGGCGCCGAACATCCTCTTCATCCTCTCCGATGATCACGCCCTCGAGGCGATCGGGGCCTATGGTTCCTGGCTGAAGGACTACGTGAAGACCCCGCCGATCGACCGCCTGGCGGCTGAGGGGATGCGCTTCACCAACGTCTGCTGCAATAACTCGATCTGCTCACCGAGCCGG
>JAKUSY010000234.1 GCA_022451445.1 Planctomycetota bacterium | reverse complement strand
AAGCTCGACATGCTTCCCCATGAACGCGAGATGCGTAAAAAACACCTGGAGATCCTGCGTCGAACCTGGAACGACCTGTCTCCAGCGACACAGAAACGCCTGCTTGAAATGACTCCCGAGGCCCGCGAAAAGCATTTACACTCCCGGTTCATGGCCCAGCGCAACAGGATCGTCGATACCCTTCCAGCCGAGCTGCGCGGGAGAGTGGCCGCGATGCCTCCAGGGCAGCAGGCTGATTTTCTCAGAAAACACAAGGCGAAGGTTACGACTGAGCGAATCTTTGACGCGGATGAAATCACCAGGATCCGCTCACTCGACCACAAGCAACTGCGGCGAATGTTCCATCCTCCACACACCGAGAGCGCGGGCCCGGACCGGAAACCGGAATTCCTGTCTCCCGCATCGTGGAAAAAGTGGAAGGCCCTGAAGCCCTATGAACGTCCGCGGGTGGTCGGCTTCGTTCTCGGCAAGGATCGGCGGCGGCCGCCGCCGGGTCCAGATGGACGCAAGCCGCCTCCGGGAGGCGAAGGAGGCCGTGGGCGCCCTGAGCAGATGAGCCGCGAAGAAACCCTCAAGCGTTTCGACAAGAACGCCGACGGCAAGCTCGACGAGGCCGAGCGCAAGGCGGCGAGAGAACAATTCCAGCAGGACCGCGAGAGCCGTGGCAACGGCGCAGGCCAGCGCGAGCCCCGGCCCGAAGGGCAGAAACCTCCCCGCCGTCCCGCGCTTCGGCGATCAAGCGGCCCGCCGCGCACTGGCCCCCAGGGGCAGGGCGGTCAGCGGCCTCCTAGCGCCGGCAACGGCCGTCCGCCCGGGCAGCAGCCCCGCCCGGACAGGGCCCGCCCCGGCGCCAGGCCCGCCCCAGGCAGGAAGAAACGCTGAGAGCCGGCGCGATCAGCGCTCGATAAAGACCCCGAAGTGCTCATCCGCCAGCGTGCGGAGAAACTCCTTCTCTTTTTCCTTCAGGTCGAAGCCGATGGTGTTGACCTTCACCGACCGCAGGCGGTTGAGCTTGCGCATGCGCTCGAGGATGACCGTCATGCCCGCCCTCTCAGGCGGGGTCGGAGCCCCGTCGGAGAGCAGGTAGATGGTGTCCACCTCCTCGTTCTCGAACGCCGTCTCGAGAGCCCGCAGCATGTAGGTCTGTCCCTGGGCCTTGGCCTGGTCGACAAAGGCCAGGGCCTTCTGTCTCGACTGGACATTGAGCAGCGCCAGCCTGTCGGGTGTCTTCTCCAGCTTGGCCCTGATGAAATCGGTGATGATGCTCTCGAATATGATGATGTCGAACTTCTTGCCGTTCTTCAGGCCGGTGAGCACCTTCTTCAGGTTCTTCTGGGCGACGAGCAGCTTGCTCTGGAGGGCCTGCTTCTGCACCTGGGCTCCTCCGTTGCCGTTGGGGTTCTCCGGATCGACGACAACGGTTCTTCCGGGTTCGCCGCCCACGCGGCCGGCAAGGTTTTCTTTTCGCTCCTCCGGGGGAACGTACAGCTCCTTCATGCTCTCGGATGAATCGAAGATGAAGATGAAATTGTCGCTCAGCACCCTGAGGCCGTGGTAGGCGACCGTGCGGGTGTCTTCCGCCAGCTTCTGCTTGAGCTTCGTGAATTCCTCGGCCGAGCATCTCGCCACCACCTTGACCGTCTTCCCCTTCTGCTCCCACCATCCTTCCCACTGGAAGGTAGATGGCCCCAGGTCCTTGCCGGTAAGCCGGGTGAGGGCATCTACGATGTCATCCTTGACCCTGCCGCTGGCCTTGTCGATCTGACGGATCAGCGGCAGCACCACCTCGCGTCCACCCTGGTCGAGAAGTATCCTCACCGCGTTTACCTGGACCCTGGGATCCGGATCGTTGAGCGCGGCTATGGCGTATTCCGTGATCTTCCGATGCTTGAGCCGGGCGAGCGTCCGAAGGCTGAGCAGCCGCACCTGCCAGGCGCGGTTCTTGATTCCCTTCTCGAAGAGCTTCTTCTGCTTGCTTCCGCCCTGGCTGTAGAGCAGGCTCATCGCGGCGACCTGCACCCCGGGATCCTTGTGGTTCACCATCTTCCCGGCGATGCCGATGACCTTCTTATCGGAAGTATCCTCCAGGGCATTGAGTATCACAACCAGCGTCTTGGGCGAACGGTTAGTCAGCAGTTCGCGCCCCAGGAAGGTGATCCGCTGCGGGTTCTTGAAATCAGCCACGGCGGCGAGAACCCGGTGCCAGACAGGCTCACTGTTGCGCAGGCCCTGAGCCTTCAGGCCGGACTTCAGCAGCCATTGTTCAGCCCTCGACTCGAGCCTGTTCTCGAGCGCCTCGGCGACCGCGGTGATGTTGAAGGCGTTGTTCGCCAGCAGCGGCAGCCCCTTGAGGATGACCGAACGAATGGCCCCCTCGGAGGCGATCTTGCCGAGAGCCTGGGTGATCGCCATGTGCACGCCGGCGTTCTTCTCCGTGGAGTAGAGCCTGGTGAGGTAGTCCACCGTCTCCTTGCAGGGCGCGTTGGCAAATTCGAGAATACAGGTAATCCTGAACTCGATGGATGCGGACCTGAGGGCCTTCATCCTTTCCTGCAGCAGCTTGAGAATCTCCTGGGGGTCGCTGACCCTGGGCTTTTTCGCTACGGCCTTCCCCTTGTCCTTGTCCTTCTCCTTCTCCTTACCGTCCTGGGCGCAGAGCCCGTCGCCATGGAACAGGCCGCCCGCCAGCAGCGCGGCCAGGACCAGAAGTACGAATCGACTTTTCATGCCTGGGGGTCTCCTTCGGAAAACTAGGGTCAAGATAAACTCCTTGTTTACCGATAGATATTTAGTCACATGTCAGTTTCACTAAGGGTCTTCGGCTATTCCCCTCTCGGTCGAAGGCCTTTTTTATGCCCTCACCCGGGAGACTCCGATAAGCGTCAAAGCCCTTATCGATGACGAACGCGTTTTTATTGTAGGACGGCCACCGACTCCCGGCTACGAGTTTCCATCTGGAGTTAGAATACCGAATTGCGGGATAGAACCCCGTAGTTCTGTTAAAATTACCCGGGTATTTATCCGGAACCGCGTTTTGAGGAGCAAGGACAGTGGATTTCAAGTCCACCTGCGTATTGATCTCTTTCCTGGCCCTGGCTGGCGGGATTGTAAAAGGATGGAGCGATGCGGAAAATAACAAAGGGCAGCCCGGCGACGAGGTCGGCGGCAACACCCCCGCGAAGACGCCCGGGCCCTCTCCTGGTGACGATTTCCCCGATCCCGGGGCCGAGCCCGGGGTTGAAGAGCCTCGTCCCGGGGTCTCCCGGCCCATCAGCCCCTCGGAGCTCAAGCCGATCGATCTTACCGTCAGTTCCCTCGATGAGTCGAAACTCGAGGAAATCACGGACCTGATCGGCAGCCACAAGCTGCCCCAGGCGGCCCGCTCAGCCCGTGAAATGGTCCAGGATTCCAGCGGAATAACGCGCGAAAAGGCCCGCCAGCTCGAGGCTCGCATCAAGCTCCTGCAGGCGATGGAGCCGAGCGAATCGGGGAAAGCGCCCGCCCTCAAAGAGATCGTCCAGGCCAACGGCAATAGCCACATCTGCACATCCGTCGAGGAAAGTTTCGACAGCTACAAGCTCAAGCTGATCAGCGGCGGCGTAACCACCCTGAGAAAACAGGACGTCAGGAAGGTGCAGGATATCGCCCCCTCCGCCAGCAGGAGGATCCTCCTCACCCGGCTTGGCAAGCGGATCGACAGCCGCAAGGATCCCCTGGATTTCTATCTCCGCGGGGTACGGAAATACTATCGCCTGGGACTCGTCGACGAGGGCTACGGCCTCCTCACCGAATTGCTCGAGCGCGAAGATGCCGCCCTGGCCCTCTCCGTGCTGGGCGAGTCCAAGGCTGAAGACCTCCTGCCCTATTGGTACCTCGCCAGCGGCAGCGGGATCGCCGCGATCGAGAGAAAGGCCGAGCTCCGAGCCGAGGAGATCGCCGCCACCCCCCCGGCGCACCTGGTGGCCGGCAGCGAATCCCCGGGGCGGCCCGAGCCGGTGGTGGCCAGCAAGCCGCCGCGGCCCCCAAGGCGACCCCCTCCCAGGAGACCTGTCCGCCAACCCACCGCCGCCGACAATTCAGCCATGCAGAAGGTCGGGCGGCTCATCTCAAAGGCGAACACCTACTACATCAACGCCCGCCGGGATGAGAAAAAACGCGGCGACTTCAAGAAGGCCTACGAGACCCTTCGCTCCGCGCAGGACCTGCTCGGCCGGATGCCCGCGACCGACGAGGTCCGCAAGACAAGGGCCCGGGTGGCAACCCAGATGCTAGACGTCAGCAAGTCACTCGGCTTCTTCGATTTCTGATTCAAGCATCCAGTCGCCCGACTCGATCAGCAGCCCTCGGCGCTCCGCCCCGGGCCGGATGAAATAACACTGCGCCCTGAGCGTACCGCCGGCGCAGGTGACGATCACCACCTCGCGGGTATAGAGGTGGGGATAGCCCTCGATACGGTCGAGAACCTCCAGCGCCCGCTCCCAGTCTTTGAAGGTCAGCACCTCCCCATACACCACGGAGTCTCCCCGAACGATAAAGGGATACTCTCCCCTCGATCCCTCGTCGGCGAAATGGTACATACAGGCGCGGATGCTTCCGCCTTCCTGGGTATTCACGAGGTGATCCACCTGGGGACGGAACCTGCCGCCAGCCCGCAGGGTCCCGTAGACAAACACCCTGAGCGGCGCATCGCCCGGATTCGGCTGGATACTTTCTTCTGAAGATCGCATTCAACGGATTATCATACTGCCAATGAGAGACCTTGCCGGAAAATCATGCATCCTCACGGGAGCCTCGCGCGGGATCGGCAGAACCCTCGCCTTGCGGCTGGCCGCCGAGGGAGTGCTTGTCACCGCCATCGCGCGGGGTGCGGAGGCTCTCGAGTCTCTCAGCGCCGAGAGCGCCGGCATCCATGCCCATCCCTGTGACGTCACCGACGAGGACGGAGTGAGGGACGCTACGACCGGTCATCTCGAGCGCCACGGGAACATTGACATCCTGGTCAACAACGCGGGAACGGGGACCTTCGGACCGATCGAGGAGGTCCCCTACCGGGAGCTTCTCACAACCATGGCGTTCAACGCCGGGTGAACCTACCTCTTCATGCAGGCGGCGCTTCCTCACATGAAGAATGCCGGCGATGGAGACATTATCAACATCGCCAGCGTGGTTGGCCTCAAGGGCTACCCCGACCAGGCGGCCTACGGCGCCAGCAAGCACGCGGTGATGGGGCTCACCCGGAGCATCGCCACCGAGGCGGCCCCCTCGGGCATCAGGGTCCGCGCCGTCTGCCCCGGCGGGGTCGACACCGACCTGATCCGCCAGGCCCGCCCGGATCTCGACCCTGCTACGCTGATCCGGACCGATGACGTAGCCGAGGCGGTGCTCTTCATGCGGA
>JAKUSY010000233.1 GCA_022451445.1 Planctomycetota bacterium | reverse complement strand
GGAAGCGTTGTCGAACACCTCGTGATGTAGGGGCGAAAGCTAATGAAAATCATGCTCACCACCAGCTTGCTCATTCTCTTGACCTTCGCGGCTCTGACCCAGGCAGGGGAGAATAGCAAGCCCCTCTTCAATGGCAAAGATCTCGAGGGTTGGCAGGGCATGCAGGGCGAGGCCGGGAACTGGGGTGTCAAAGATGGCGTGCTGAGCGGCACCGGCGGGAAGGGGGCCCAATGGTTGGCGACCACCGACGAGTATGACGATTTTGATTTGTCCCTGGAGTTCAAGCTGCCGAAGAACGGCAACAGCGGCGTCTTCATCCGCGCCCCGAAGGCGGGCACCCCCTACGTCGATGGCATGGAGATCCAGCTGCTGGACGACTACGGCGAGAAGTGGAAAAATCTCAAGCCCGCCCAGTTCACCGGAGCGATCTATGCCGTCGAGGCGCCGTCGAGGCGCGTCACCAGGCCCGCCGGCCAGTGGCAGACGATGCGCATCCTCTGTGCTGGGCGAAAATGCCGGGTCTGGGTCAACGGCGAGCAGATCATCAACGCCGACCTCGACAAGCTCGCGAAGACTCACGGCAGGAAAGTCCCCGGCCTGAAACGCGATAGGGGCCTCATCGGTCTACAGAATCATGGCGACCCCGCCTCTTTCAGGAACATCCGTATCCAGGAGCTGAAGGCCGACGATTGGATCCGGCTTTTCAACGGTCGCGATTTCGATGGCTGGCGAGAAAACAAGTTTAAGCACAAGCCCGAGTGGAAGGTGATCGATGGCATTCTCACCGGCCACGGGGGCCAGGGGTATCTCTCCTCGCTCGAGGAGTTCGCCGACTTCGAGCTCTATGCCGAAGCTCGCATCTCTGATACCGGTAGCCGGCGCGGCAACAGCGGGATCTATTTCCGCTGCGCTCCGCATCTCGACAAGGAGCAGGAGTTCCCGCCCGGCTACGAGGCGCAGCTGGACCATGGTGACAACAACAATCCGACGGGCAGCATCTACGCGTTGCGCGTCAAGGGCGCCCGCGCGCCGAAGCTCGGGACGAAAGATGGCGAGTGGGTCCGGATGCGAATCCGCGCGGTCGGCAACCACCTGCAGACCTGGGTCAACGGCAAGCCCGCCGCCGACTGCCGCGATCCCGAGAGCCGTCATAAAAAGGGCAGCATTCTGCTGCAGATGCACCACCTCACCGGCAAGGTCGAGTTTCGCGAAGTTCGCATCAGGAAAATCGAGAAGAAGTGAGCGAGGTGGATCCAGGTTTCCTCGCGAGGCCAGGCTCCGATCTGTCACTCTCGTCTACCTGCGCGCCGATCCCCTTGAGTGATCGTCATCCTCTCCTTGCCAGCGGCCATGGTCTCGCATAGGCTATTGTCCGGATTGAACTTATGCCTGAAGAGTGTGTAGATTTGAATCGCGGGCGCCTGGCCCCTGGTGGGTGGCTCCTGGAATAAGGCAATACAATGAGTGCGAGTCGTTCCGTTTCCCGCGATGATGGCCTGGTCGGCATGGCGGCATGCTGCGTTCTCATCGTCGCGTGCCTGGTCACCGCCTCCGCGAGGGCCCAGTCGATCGAGCTGAAGATCGAACAGCTCACGTCCGGAGAGAAACACCACTTTTTCGGGTACATCGGGCAATGCCGGACCGTGCCGTGGAACGCGAATGACAGGTACATCCTGGGCATGGAGATCGAGCGTATCGACCGTATGCCCAGGCCCGGGGAGGCAGCCGTCATCATCCTCGTCGATACGAAACAGGAGAACCAGATCATCCGGCTCGACAAGACGCACGCCTGGAACCCGCAGCAGGGAACGATGTTCTATTGGAATCCGCAAGCCGCGCAAACACAGTTCTTCTTCAACGATCGCGACCTGGAGAGCGGCAAGGTGTTCACCGTGCTCTATGACGTTGAAAAGAGAGCGCGCATCCGGGAATACCGGGATGACAAGGCTCCCATCGGCAACGGCGGGGTCGCCCAGAACGGCGGAGCGTTCCTCGGCCTGAACTACGGCCGCCTGGCGCGCTTGCGCCAGGTCACCGGGTATCCTGGCGCCCTCGACTGGTCGAAAAATGAAAACGCGCCGAAGAACGATGGCATCTTCGTCGTCGACGTCAAGACCGGCGCCAGGCGCCTGCTGGTCTCCTACCGCCAGCTTGCCGATCAGCTGAAGCGGCGCCACCCCGACATCGAAGACACCGCGTTGTTCATCAACCACACCCTCTGGAACCGCGAAGGCGATCGCGTCTATTTCTTCGTTCGCGGCAATTGGGACGGGCGCGGTGGTCGAAAGATCAACAGGCCCTGCTCGATCCATATAGATGGAACCGCGCTCACCCTGCACGACATGCATATCGGCGGGCACCCCGAGTGGGCGGAGGGCCATCTGCTGATCGGCAAACGGGGAGACAGCCAGGTTCTCTACGATGTCGATAGGAAAAAGGTTGTCGGGCAATTGGGTACGCCCGAGATTTTTCCCAGCCCGGGGGGCGACGTCTCTCTGTCGCCCGACGGTAAGTGGTTCGCCAACGGGTACAAGAAAGGCGATAAGAACCGTTTCGTGGTGTATCGCCGCAGCGATGGCGTCTACGGCCGCAGCAAGGGTCTCTCGAAAGGTTCGTATTCCGGCGATATCCGGATCGATCCGGCGCCGCGCTGGAACCGGGCCAACAACGCGATCCTGGTGCCGGGAATCGCCGGGAACAAAACCCGGCAGATGTTCGTGATCCGCATCACAACTCCATAGGAGGTCGGCTTCAGGACTCCCGCTTCGGGATCGGAAGATCGTTTTATCTCTTTTTGGAGATAAGAGTTAAGAGAATATGTTCGCGTCTCTTTCCGCATGGCTTGGGGCGCTCCAAAAAGCTAAGATGAGCGCGTCAACGGAACGCCTCACGGGATAATTTCTTTGAATTCTTCCGCGCTTAGAACCAATCGGCGGGATTTTTTCAGGCTGGGGGGCCTGGCGATCGGGGCGATCTCTCCCCTGGGGCTCTCGCTGTCGGAGGTGCTGGCGAACGAGGCGGCCGGCGGCGGCCGCAAGCGCATCAACGTGATCTTCATGTTCCTGCAGGGCGGCGCCAGCCATATCGACATGTACGACATGAAGCCGGACGCGCCGCGCGAGATCCGCGGCAAGTACAGCCCGGCCTCGACAAACGTTCCCGGCCTGCAGCTCAGCGACCGGCTGCCGAAGCTCTGTGGCTGTGCCGACAAGTTCTCCCTCATTCGTTCGATGCATTCCTACAGCTCGAAGCATGGCGAGGGCGATGTGGACATCATGTGCGGCAGCCCGCGGGACAAGAACCTGCAGGCGCCGGGAATCGGCGCGGTGCTCAGCCTGCAGCAGAAGCAGCAGGCGCTGGTGCCGCCCTTCGTGCACCTCGGAGACATGAAGCACCCGGCCCACAGCGCTCCGGGCTACGGCGGCTATCTCGGCCGCAACTACGATCCCTTTCTCATCGAGCAGGACCCGAACTCGTCGGCCTTCTCGGTGAATACCTTCGATACCTCCGACGACGTCGACCCCGGCCGCCTCGCCGGGCGCAGGAACCTGTTGCGATCGCTCGACCGCTACCAGGCCGGGCGCGAGCGCCAGCTCGGGTTTGCCCGGGAGCATGACACCTTCACCGAGCAGGCCCTCAGCCTGTCGACCTCGAGCAGGGCGAAGGACGCCTGCGACCGGTCAAAGGAGCCAGCCGGGCGTCGTGACGCCTACGGACGGAACAGGGTCGGGCAGGGAATGCTCCTGGCGCGCCGCCTGGTCGAGGCGGGGGTGCGCTTCGTGACCATCCTCGGCTACGTTGATACGGGAATCTACGCCTGGGACCATCACTGGGGCATCTTTCCCCACCTCGACAAGCAGCTGCCGATCTACGACAACAGCTACTCGGCGCTCCTCAACGATCTCGACGATCGCGGCCTGCTCGACACCACCCTGGTCATTACCGCGGGCGAGTTCGGGCGGACGCCCGGCTTCAACAAGGACAAGCGCGGCCCCGGACGCGATCATTGGAGTCGCTGCTTCAGCCTGACCCTGGGCGGCGGCGGCGGCCAGACTGGTCGTGTGATCGGCGCCAGCGATAATTACGGAGCGGTTCCCACCGATCGCCCGGTGTCGATCGCCGACTTCGCCGCTACCGTGTACCACGCTCTCGGACTCGACCCGAAGGAGGAATACCTGGCCCAGGGACGCCCGATGCGGGTGCTTCCGGAGGGCTCCATCGTGAAGGAGCTGTTCTGAATTGTCGCGCGTAGGGGATAGAGTTCGGAGAGCGGATAGGACTAAACCAGGGATCGATAAGCCGAGGGTTATCCAATGAGCTGGGACTGGCTGAAGTTCACGGGCAAGCGAGAAACATGCGAGCGGTGCAGGCGGAACCCGGTATCCGGCAGGAAGGTGCCGTGGGGACAGCCGAAGCTCTGCTCGGATTGCGAGGAAGAATACGATCGCGAGCTCCGTGAGAGGGACGAGCGTCCGGGAAGCTGAAGCCCTGTCGGGAAGCGAGGCTGCTTACTCGAGTTCGCGGATGCGTACGTCCTTGAACTCCGCCCACATCGGCTTGCCGGCGTGCAGCTGGAAGGCGAGGATGCCGTCGAGCAGGGCCTTGGGGTGGCCATCGGTGAAGTCCAGGATGAGCTTACCGTTCATGTAGTGGCGGATGTGGTTGCCCCTGGCGATGATGATGACGTCGTTCCACTCGTTGAGCTTGAAGAGCTTCTTGAAGCCCTCGGCATCGATCAGCGTTTCGGTGATCTTCTTGCCGTCCTTACCCCAGACCGCCTTCTCGCCAACCATGCAGGTACGCCCGCGGCGGCCGGCGGTGCCGCCCTCGTCGTAGATGAAGCCCGACACGCTCGGCAGCTTGTTCTGGTTGCGGATCTCGTGCTGGTAGCCCTGCACGCGCCACTTGTTCTTCCCCTTGCCCGGGGCGAGGTGTTTCGAGCGGTACTGGATGCCCGAGTTGTTCGTAGCGTTGCAGCGGAAGGAGAGCCTCAGCTCGAAGTCCTTGGTCCGGCCGCCCTTCCAGATGATGAAGGTGTTGCCGCTGGCGCGGTTCGTGGGCGTCGTCTCGCCGCGGATGGCGCCGTCCTTGACCGACCAGAGCTTCGCGTCGCCATCCCAGCCATCGAGGTTCTTGCCGTTGAAGATGCGCTTCATTCCTTCCTTTTCAGGAGGAGCTGTCTTCGAGTCATCGGCGGGGAGGGTAGGAAGGCTCAAGAGGGAGGTCAGGGCGAGAAGCAGCAGGTAGCGGATCATCGTTTTTCTCCTGGTTGGACTGGATTCGTTGGTTCCTGCCGGGCGGGGCAGGCCGGTTATTCTCTCAGACAGAGGAAGGCTTCGCCACCCGTTCTACAGTTTTGGCGGCTGCCACTTCGGGATTCCTCGTTCCTTCAGCT
>JAKUSY010000232.1:2960-5421 GCA_022451445.1 Planctomycetota bacterium | reverse complement strand
GAATGCGCCTGGTCACTCATCTCTCTGACACCAAGAACCGATTCTCAGGAAAAAATCTACGAAGCCCCCGGACGGGGAGGATATCCTAAGAAGCGCGGTTTAGGGTTCAATAAAAAAAACCTCCGGATAGAATCCCTGTATAGCTCCTCATGTACCGCTGGTGGATCGCCTACAAATATATCTGCTCCCGCTTCATCACGGTTGCGGCGCTTCTCGCCGTGACCCTGAGTGTCACGGTATTGATTATCGTCGTCGCTGTGATGGAGGGTTTCCAAAGTGAGATGCAGGACAGGATCCGGGGAACGACCAGTGACATCGTCGTCGAGAGCAAGATGTTCCTCGGGCTCGAAAAGCCCGGGGAGCTGCGCAAGCAGATTGAGCAGGTGGACGGAGTCGAAAGCACCGCGGCGTTCGTGCAGACCTTCGCGCTCTATACCCCTCCCTCGGGCCCCTCGGGCCGGGAAGCCGAAGACCACCTGATTACCGCCGTGGACCTCGGCAACGAGACCTCCAGGATCGAGCTCGACAGGATACTCGAGGCCCTGCCCCGGGAGCCGGATTTCAGCCGCCTTGCCCATTATCTCAACAGTGGAGGCAACGGCTCGCGAGGAGCGACTTTCCTGAATCCCTATCTCGCGCTGACGCGGCGGCTCTTCAAGGCCCAGCCGCGAAAAGCCGAGGAGCTCTTCGCCAAGGAGTGGATCGAGAAGGGCCTCTGGAAAGCCCTGGGAGCGGATCCCGAAAATATACCGGTGCCGAATTCGCGCGCGCTCCTGCCGCCAATCGTCATCGGCGTCGAATGTTTCCAGCGAGTAAAGCCTTTTTTTCTCGGTGAATCCCTCCTGCCCGGCTCCGCCATCCGGCTCACCTCCTTTACCGCGGACGGCGCCCGGCCGGCGGAACAGGACTTCCTCATCGTCGGCTATTTCAAGACCGGCCTCTACGAGCTGGACTCAAAGGGCATCTTCCTGCGGCTCGAAGACGCAAACCGGTTCCTGGAGCTCACGGATTCCGCCGGCGTCAGGAAGGTCTCCGGCATCCGAGTCTCGGTCAGGCCCGAGCACTCGGGACCGCAGGCCCTGCATGCTCTCAAACAGAAGATCGAGACCGAGCTCGAAAGAGCTGGAGTCCTCTTCGTCAAGACCCAGACCTGGAGAGAGGCGCGGGCCACCCTGCTCAACGCGGTCAGGGCGGAGAAAATCATCGTCAGCATCATCCTCGGGGTCATCATCCTCTTCGCAGGGTTCATGATCTTCATCATCCTCACGGTGCAGGTCGTCGAGAAAGGCCGCGATATCGGCATCCTCCAGTCCGTTGGAGCCACCAGCCGGGGAGTCGCCCAGCTCTTCTTCTTCGCCGGGACCAGCATCTGCCTGAGCGGCCTGGTGCTCGGAACGCTCTTCGGGGTTTCCTTCGGACTCGGGATCAACACCCTGCAACGCTGGATTCAGCTGCTCACCGGCCTGGAGGTCTTCCCCAAGGACATCTATTACCTCGACCACATCCCGGTTAAATTTCTCCCCGAGGACCTTGCCTTCATCATCCTCACGACCATCGTCGTCAGCCTTATGGCAAGCCTCATCCCGGCGCGGCGGGCGGCAAAGAAGCTGCCGACCGAAGGCCTGCGCTACAGTTGATCGCAGACACCTCCCACCAGCGCGAGCGAAGGGCATCTTTAGTTGCTTGGCACTTGTGGCAGGGCGGGGATGTAGTTTGTAATAGGTGTTCTGCCGCCAGCCCCCGGGGGGCACGACGGTCTTCTTTTCCCTTCCACACCCATGTTCTACGACCAGGAGTTCGATCATGAAGTCACGTATCCTGCTTACCGTTACCCTGCTGGGCATTCTCTGCGGCGCGAGTCTCCTGCTGCAGTCCGACTCGGAAGCCACAGCCGCTGAGGGGCTCAAGGCCCGGGTATTCGAAATGCGTACTTACACCACGGCCGAGGGAAGGCTGGGTGTCCTTCACAAGCGTTTTCGCGAACACACCAACTACCTCTTCGTGAAGCACGGCATGACCCTGATCGGCTACTGGACCCCGGCCGACACGCCCGAGACCCTGGTCTACATCCTCGCCTACCCGAACATGGAGGCTCGTGCGAAATCCTGGAAGGGCTTCATGGGAGACGAGGCCTGGAAGAAAGCCTGGGCCGATTCCAAGAAAGACGGCCCGGTCGTCACCAAGGTCGTGAACCAATTCCTCAATCCCACCGACTATTCGCCAATCCGCTAGGATTGCTCAACGCGATATGAAAAAACCGGCTGACAAGGAGGCCGGGCGGAGACCGGCTGTGCGGCCCCCGCTTTCCGCCCCCCTCATCCTGCTGTTATGCGTCCTTCTCGGCCTCCAGGGCCAATTTGTCGACTCAGCCGATCCCTACATCCCCACCAGGAAAGAAATCGGGCAGATCCGCGGGAAGCTCGACAAGCTCCGGGGGCGACTGGACAAGCTCTGGAAAAGG
>JAKUSY010000232.1:0-2950 GCA_022451445.1 Planctomycetota bacterium | reverse complement strand
GATCCGGATACCGGAGGACCGCTTCCTCGATGTGGAGATCTACGCCAAGGCGGCCGAGTGGCTGCTGCGCTACCCTGAAGAGTTCTACGACAAGAGCTATGTCCAAAAGGCACTGAAGGTGCTGGATACCGGTCTCGAGCGCGCGGCCGCCCTCGAGGCGGGCAAGCCGCGCTGGCTGCGGGCGACCGGACGCCTCGCGCGCGCCTACCGCTCCAGGATCGACGGAAGCGTCCAGCCCTACGGCCTGGTCATACCTCCCGGCTACGATGGGAAAACCCCCTTGCGTCTCGACCTGGTCCTTCATGGGCGCAACGGCCGCCTCAGCGAGGTCAGCTTCCTGGCCAAGCACGACTCCCCGGCGCCGCCGACGAGGAGACACTTCGAACTGCACGTCTTCGGCAGGACCAACAACGCCTACCGCTGGGCGGGCGAGGTCGATGTCTACGAGGCCCTCGCCTCGGTAGAGCGGCAGTACCGGATCGATCCCGCCCGGATCGTCCTGCGCGGCTTTTCCATGGGCGGCGCGGGCGCGTGGCATCTCGGGCTCCACAATCCCGACAGGTGGGCCGCCGTAGAGGCCGGTGCCGGCTTCAGCGATACCATCCGCTACGCCCGGCTCAAGGGGGTTCCCCCCTACCACAGGAAGGCCCTGCATATCTACGATGCGGTCGACTACTCCCTCAACGCCTTCAATGTACCGGTCGTCGGCTACGGTGGAGAGATCGACAAGCAATTGCAGGCCTCCGTCAATATCCGCGAGGCATTGCAGTCCGGCGGCTTCCCTTTCAAAAAAGATGGCCTCAACTGGAAGCTGGACCGGGTTCCTCAAGCCGGAGAGGCTGGACTGAGGGCTGTCTTCCTCGTCGGCCCGAAGACCGCACACAGGTTCCATCCCGAGAGCAGGAAACGCTCGGCGGCCTTCATCAGAGAGCACCTCAGCGCCCGGCAGGCTGAACCCGACGAGCTTCGCTTCGTCACCTATACGACACGCTACAACCGCTGCCGCTGGCTGCGGGTGGAGGGACTCAAAAAGCACCTGGAGAGGGCCGAGGTCCAGGCGATCTACAAAAAAGAAAAAAACCTTCTTGTCGTGACGACCGCAAATGTTTCCCGGCTGAGCCTCGCTCCGCCATGGAAAATCTCCGGAGTCGAGATCGATGGGCAGCGACCGGCTCTGAAAAGAACCGGCACTGAAAAACCTCTGAACTTCCAGCTTGTCGAAGGCCGCTGGCTGCCGGGACTCGTGAGCAACCCAGGGGGCAGATCACTGGAGAAGAAGCACGGTCTGCAGGGACCGATCGACGACGCCTTCATGGACTCCTTCCTCTGTGTACGTCCAACCGGCAAGCCGCTGCATCCGAAGGCGCACGCCCTGGCGCTGAAAGAGCTGGAGCGGCTTGAAAAAGAATTCCCAAAGTGGCTGCGCGGGGACGTGCGGACCGTCGAAGACCGCAAGACCCGGCTCGAGAAGGCCGGAACCAACCTCATTCTCTTCGGCGACCCCGGGAGCAATTCGCTGATTGCCGAATTCCTTGCGGAATTCCCGGCGATCCTCGAATGGGACCGCGAAAAGCTGAAGGTCGCCGGAACAGGCCCTTTCGAGCCCGCCTCCCATCTACCCATGCTCATCTACCCGAACCCGAAAGATCCCGAACACTACGTGGTCATCAACAGCGGCCACAGCTTCGGGGCGCGGGAGTTCAAGGGCACGAACGCCTACCTCTTCCCCCGCCGCGGCGACTTCGCCGTGCTCGAGCTCGGCGGGAAGCCCGGAGCAAAACAGAAGATGCGTTTCGCCGGCTTCTTCGACGGCAGCTGGGCTCCCTGAAAAGATTTCAGCGTATCGGAACGACCAGGTCCGCTCCCTTGAGCGGAACGGTGAACTGCCGGAGGAGGGAGCCTGTCTCGCTGCGAATCGTGAACCGGTAAGAGCCCGGCAACAGCAGGCCGAAGGAGAGCCTTGAGGATTCTATGAGCTCTGAATCCTCCACGGCGCGAAAACGCCTGCCATCCCACTCCCAATGATCGAAGCTCAGCGTCGCGCCCGGGTTGCGCAGCAGCAGGTCCCTGTCGAGCTCGAGCCTGAGATCGTAGCCCGCGCCGACGACCTCGAGGAAGCCTGAGCGCAGGGCGCTGCGGTAGTTCCTGACCTCAACGGGGAGCGCCTCGCCCCTGTAGATGTTCTGCTGCGTCTGGTCCTTTTCCTCGGGAATGACGGCCGCCCACGCCCTCAGGACCTTCGGAGGATCGATAAGCTCAAACTCGCCGTCGACCACCCGCCCCACGCGAGCCCCTCCGTTCTCCCCCGGGTTGTGGGTCAGGATCACCCACCCCTTCTCGACCGGCAGCCCGTTCAGCTCAGCCCGGCCTCGAACAACGAGCCCCTCGATGATGAAATCCAGCCTCCCGAGGCCTCCCGCGGGGAGAAAAACGTCCTGCCACACCGGGGGAATCGGCTCGTAGGCGTCCCGCAGCCCCCACTTCACCCGGTACTGCCCCGGGCGCACTCCCTCGAAACGGTGAAGACCGAAGAACTCGGGCGGCAGCTCACCGAGGTCCACCCGTGAGCCGGGATCGGCCGGGTCCGCCTGGAACTCCAATGAGAAGGCGTAGTGGTCCCCCTCCGGCTCGTTGAGGTAGCCGATGTTCACCTCGAGCACCGCCTCCGGCTCGAGAAAGAGCTCGCGCGAGGGCAGCCCGAGAACCGGGTCTTCCTCGACACTGTCGGAGAAACCGTCGAGCTGGGCGATGAGCGCCCAGCGTGGAGGCAGGACCAGGGGAAGCTCCCCGAGCTCGAAGCCCCCCTTCTCCTCGGGCTTCGTTTTCCATTGCAGGCGTTTGAAGTCAACCGGGTCAACCCCGGGATAGCGTTAGGCATCCGCTATGGGCAGCAGCGCGACCACGACCCCCGGTGCGGGGCTCCCATCTCCCAGGTAGACGAAACCCTTGA
>JAKUSY010000231.1 GCA_022451445.1 Planctomycetota bacterium | reverse complement strand
TACCGGCGTTTTCCGTCATTTCAAACCGTTTCCGGGGGGGCGCCCTGGGGCAATTCCAGGGGTGCCCGTTTCGGTGCCAACTACACGTCGATACAAGGCGTTCCAGGGCTGATTTCAGCGAATCGACCCAGCCTAGCCACTGGGAAAACGCCTTTACGCTCTATTTATGATACTACGGTCTCTAGGATGACCGAAGTCATAAAAACGAGGCTGACAACGCCGTTGAGGGTGAAAAAAGCGAGATTGACCTTCGAGAGATCATCCGGTTTCACCAGGGATTGTTCGTAGACAAGCAGCAGGCCCACGATGCCGACGCCACCCCAGTAGAAGGGTCCGAATCCCGCCTGGTAGCCGAGACCTCCCAGCAGGGCGAGGGTGAGGAGATGGAAGAGCTTCGAGAGCGCCAGGGCGCGTCCCGTTCCGATCTTCACCGGCAGGGAGTGGAGACCTTCCTCACGGTCGAAGTCGTGGTCCTGGCAGGCGTAGATGATGTCAAATCCGGCGGTCCAGAAGGCGACCGCCAGTCCCAGCAGGATGGGGAGGAGATCCAGCTCGGCGCGAACCGCGATCCAGGCTCCAACCGGGGAGAGTCCCAGGGCGGCTCCGAGTACAAGGTGGGAGAGGGAGGTGAACCTCTTGGTGAAGGAATATCCCAGCACAACAGCGATGGCGACAGGGCAGAGATAGAGGGCCAGGGTGTTGATCCGCCAGCAGCAGAGGGCGAAAAGGCAGCAGGACACGATGGTCGCCCCCAGCATGAAGCCACGCGACAGCTGGCCGGCTGGCAGGGCGCGTGAGCTGGTCCGGGGGTTCTTCGTGTCAAGACCGGCATCGGCCAGGCGGTTGAAGCTCATCGCCGCGGTGCGCGCGAAGATGCAGGCTGCCACTATCTTCGCAAGCAGCGCCCAGGAGGGTGTCTCCGCCGCCATAAAGAAAGCCGAGATGGCGAAGGGCAGGGCGAAGATCGAGTGGGAGAACTTGATCGATTCCAGGAAGATCCCCAGGCGTCCCGGCTGCCGGGGAGGCCGCCTGGTTTCCTGCAGATTTTCATTCCTGATCTGCTCCTGGAGGCTCATGCAGCATCATTCTCCCCAGCGATCGATCAGCTGGTTGTCAAGTTCGAGGGCGTCGAGGATACGGGAGACGATAAAGTCGACGCTGTCTTCGAGGGTTTTGGGGTGCTGGTAGAAGGCTGGGGAGGGAGGGAGGATGATGGCTCCCGCCCTCGACAGCTTGAGCAGGTTCTCGAGGTGGATTGATGACAACGGGGTCTCTCGAGGAACAATCACGAGTTTCCGCCGCTCCTTGAGGCAGACATCCGCTCCGCGGTGGATCACGTTGATCGAGACCCCGCTCGCTATCGAGCCGACGGTTCCCATCGAGGCGGGCACGATCACCATTCCCTGGAAGCGGAAGGTTCCGCTGCAGAAGGGTGCCGTAAAGTCCTTCTCGGCAATGAGCTCGAGCAGGTGCCGGTTCACGTCTCCCCACGGGTCACCATCCTTGCGCGCGGGCAGCTCCTCCTTGATGACCAGCCTGGCGGCAGAGCTCAAGGCGAGCAGCACCTTGCGTTCGCTTCCGAGCAGATGCTGGACGAGCTTCTGGGCGTAGACGATCCCGGACGCCCCGGTCACTCCGACGATGACCGGGAGCTCGCTCCGCCTGGTGCCGGCTGGTTTTTCTTTCGTCATGAATCTATTTCCGTTTCTGAGTCCCCGGCGCCGGCGGAGGATTCTCTCCCGGTTTTCACGCCCAGGCTCCAGAGGAAAGAGCGATCGAAGCTGCCCGCCTCGTTTTCTCCCGACAAGAGGAGACTTCGGGGATCCGGCTCTTCGAGAAAGGCCTCGACCTGCCCGGCGCCTTCGATGTCCCCCAGCCAGTCGAGCAGTTTTATCAGCAGGCCAACGTAATTTTCGAGACTATTATCCGACTTATTCTCTTTCAGGCACGAGTAAACAAACTCATCTTTGTGAATCTTCAGGGCCAGCGGTGGACTGTCGCAGTAGAGGGCCAGATGGAATGAGAGTCCGTGGAGCTCCGGATCCTGGAGCTTGTCCACAAGCTCGGCAAGCCTGCCCTGGGGCGCTGCGGGCCGGGATCCGGGAGCCGATTGGCTGAGCAGGGAGGCCTGGAGAGTGCCTGGCCCCGTATTGCCATCTTCGGTTTTGTCCGCGGGGGCCGCCTCGGGAAGAAGGGCGTAGATTCTTATCCCGGCGATACGGGGTTTTTCGACAGGAGTTTTTTTCCCTCCGGGAGATGTCGCTGTGAGCTCCCGGTTGGAAAATTCGAGTTCGGAGGTCCGCAGCGGGCGAGGCAGGTTTTCAAGCTCTCCAATTTTCGCGATGGAGCTCGGCGCCCCGATGGAGGCCAGGGTGGCGACCAGCTTCTCGAGCCTGGAGCGGGGCTCCATGATGGCAAGCAGGCCCCCTCCATGGCGAGTGCGGGCGACGGCGTCACTGTGGTGCATGCCGAGGTGTTCCTCCAGGGCCTCGGCGATTTTTTCCGGCGGCGCGGAGGAGGAGGGTGACAGAATGAGGGAGCAGTCTCCGGCAGCCTGTTCTTCCTCCGGTGAGTCTCCGGGCGGTTCCGCCCGGTGGCCGAGGTGGAGCGCGACGATTCCGGCAGTCATCAGGTGATGGCGAACCGAGTCGAATCCAGTTTCGCGGAGGAGGTCTTCGAGGAGCGCGGGCTCCGGGAATTTCGCCACGGAAGCCGGAAGGTAGGAATAGGCCTCGGCTCCTTGTGAGCTTCGGGAGATGATCCTCCCGAGCAGGGGGAGGATACGGCGGAAGTACAGGGCGAACAGGCTCCGGAGGATGGCGCCGCGAGGCGGGGTGAACTCGAGCAGGGCGATTCGTCCTCCCGGCTTGAGCACCCTGCGGAGCTCGAGCAGCCCGGCCTCGAGATCGCAGAGATTTCTGATCCCGAAGGCTACCGTGACGGCATCGAAGGTCGCGTCGGCGTAGGGCAGGTTGAGGGTGTCCGCCACGATGAGGGAGCAGCGTTTCTCCTCTCGCTCCAGGCGCTTGCGTTCTCCGATGGAGACCATCTCGGGACAGAAATCGGTGCCGATGACGTGTCCTCCCGAAGAGTCATCGACGTATTGGCTGATCTCGAGCGCCAGGTCGCCTGTCCCGGTGCAGGCGTCGAGGATCCTGTCGTTCTCCTCGATCTCCAGTTTGCGGGCTGTTCGCCTGCGCCAGCTGCGATCCCTGTTGAGGCTCAGCAGGTGGTTGAGGAAGTCGTAGCGCCTGGAGATCCCGGAAAACATGCTGCGGATCCGGTCTCGATCCTTCGATAAGTTGACTTCTGAATGCTGTTTTGTTGAAGACTTGGACATCGGGCTGCGTCATACTTGAACGCGAAGTGTGGGCCTGCTGAGGCTCCCGGAGAGCCGGTCGGTATCAGCAGGAAGACAAGTATCCTAACCCATGCGGAGGAAACATCCATGAGGCAGGGATCGGCAGGTCCGGTTGGTTGCGGGCGCGGGTTTTCGACTCGCCTTCGACAGCTGAGAGGGAATCTCTTTCTGGGTTTCTGCCTCGGCATCTTCAGCCCCGTCGCGGCGCTCGAGGTGAAGCCCGCCGATGGAGATGGCGGTATCGTCAAGCTCGGTGGGGTAGAGTGGACGGGGGTCGAGAGTGGGCTCGCCAGTATTCGCCAGCGCTACAAGCCGGCCCTGGTCTGGTTCACCGGGAGCTCGCCTGCCGATGCCCTTGGGCTTATCAAGAGGCTGGAGAGTTCGGCTTTTCGACGTTTGGCCTCGCGCTACGTCCTCATCCGGCTGACTCCCGCCGACCTGGGCAAGAGGTATTCACCCAGGCCGACCGGCCCGCGGGAAAGAAAGGCCGGCAGGAAAGCCCCCGGAAAGCCTCCTTCCAAACCGGCCGGGGGTTCGACCATCGCGGACGAGCTCCGCCTGCCTGCCGGGGAGCCGGCCCTCGTCGTGCTCGATTTTCGTGAACGCCTTGTTGAGCGCTACGACCGGGAGCTGCCCGGCAAGGATGCCCTGAACTCGCGCCTGAAGAAGATCCTGAAGATCAGCGATTACTACGCCAGGCTGAGCCTCCCTTTCGAGAAGCTGCTGCTCGAGTCGAAGGAGGCGCTGAAGCTCGGCAATAAGCGGACAGCCGTTCTGAAGGTAAGAGACCTCGAGAGTCCCGCTCTCCGCAAGAAGATGGATCCGGTGCTGCAGTCCTGGGTGGCGAAAGTCATCAGGGATTATCGCCAGGAGGCCAGGAAGGCCCTGGACAAGGCGATCGCGCTCGAGAGAGAGGGAGACAAGCTCAAATCCGACAGTGGGCTGAAGTACACCAAGGCTATCGATGCCTTCGAGAAGGTGGCAAAGGATTATCCTTTCAAGGACATCGCGGTCGAGGCCAACAGGCACTCGGGAGAGATCCTCAGGAAGATGACGGCCTTCGGCAGAAACCCCTTCTAGAGGCAAGGTGGAAACAGCCCCATGAATTCCGGACCGTCATCCCATGGCGAGCGGAGGCTGCCAACGACCGAGCTCGAAAACCCCATGTCGCAGGGGCTCGACTCGAAGACGGCGAGGGAGATCGTCGATGTTCTTCATCGAGAAGACCGCAAGGCCTGGGAGGCGCTGGACTCCGAGCTCGACTCCATCGCGGCCGTGGTCGATGCCGTGACGGAAGCGTTCGAACAGGGCCGCCGCCTGGTCTACCTTGGCGCCGGCACCAGCGGGAGGCTGGGGGTGCTCGATGCTTCCGAATGTCCGCCCACCTTCGGGGTAGAGCCGGGCCTGGTCGAGGGATTCATAGCCGGAGGAGACGGCGCCCTGCGGCGCGCTGTCGAGGGAGCTGAGGATTCGGCGGAGGGCGGCGCGCAGGTCGTCAGCGAGGCGTCTGTCATCGGGGGGGATGTCGTCTGCGGGATTTCCGCCAGCGGCCGGACTCCTTTCGTTGTCGGCGCCCTGGAGGAGGCTAGCCGGCGGGGAGCGGTAACGGTACTGATCGCCTCCGATGGAGGCCTCCGTGAAGCTCCTGTGAAGCCGGGCTGCGATCACCTGGTCGTTATCGATGCCGGGCCGGAGTGCATCGCCGGGTCTACCCGGCTGAAGGCGGGGACCGCCACGAAGATGGTTCTCAACATGATCACGACAGCCTCCATGGTCCGATGGGGAAAGGTATACGACAACCTCATGGTGGATCTAGTGGCCAGCAATGCCAAGCTGCTGGAGCGCGCGCGGAGGCTGGTCGAACGGCGGGGCGGGGTGGATTCAGGGGAGGCGCGCGAGCTGCTGGACAAGGCTGAAGGCAGCGTCAAGCTGGCGGTCCTGATTGCCCGCAAAGGCGTCGAACTCAGCGAGGCCCGCAGGCTGCTGGCTGAGCACAAGGGTCATCTGCGCCCGTCTCTCGAAGAAAATACCGATTCCAGGATTGCGTAACTCTTTTCGCAGGAA
>JAKUSY010000230.1 GCA_022451445.1 Planctomycetota bacterium | reverse complement strand
TCGCGCCGCCGGCCCCATCGGTGAGTTCGTTGCCGGTGGCCGTGGGCTGGGTCGCCTCTTCCCTGGATGGCTTGTCCGTTGGTTCTTCTGCCTGGTCCGGTTTTCCCGGTCCCATGTTGGGGTCCAGGTCCGGGCCCTTGAGGAGCAGAACGGCCAGGAGCGCCGCCAGGGCTATGATCGAGAGGGAGAGGATAGTGGCTTTTCGAAATGTTCGAGTCATAGTCAGTCCGTGATTTCCAGCAGGACGTCGCCGCTGCCGACTTCGAGGGCGAAGGGGCCAACAAAGGGTGCGGCGATCTCCTGGTCGTCCGCGGCATCAAAGACCCTGACACTGGCCTCGCCCGCGGTGATGTAGCCGGGCGAATCGTGGGAGTAGTAGCCGATGAAGTAGGGCTCGGCGCTCGGCGGCAGCACGCAGAGACAGTCGAGTCCCGCTCCCGGCTCTACCCCATCATAGGGAAAGAAGTCGAGAGCCGGTACGCCGGAATTGACGACGGCGTAGACCTCCGAGCTGGAAGAATTCAGCAGGCGCGGAGCGAAGAATTCATCGAGGCCGACCCTGTTCTCGATGATGTAGGTGACCGTTTCTCCCGCGGCGGTGCTGTCCTGTCCGAAAGCTCCCGCCACCACCTCGCCGATCAGGACGTCGTTGCCGGCCTTATCGACTCCCGCCGAGGGCCGGGCGCTCTCGAAATCGAGGGTGAATCCCGGATCGAGCTCCAGGGAAACCGAGCCCAGGGCGTTGACGGTGGCATCGGCAAATGGGCCGGAACCTGTGTAGATATTCACCGAAGCGAGCAGGAAGTTCTCGATGACCAGCTGGACCTTGTCCCCATTGGCCGGCCCCTGCGGTGCCGCGGAGCAGGCATCCCCGACCAGGTTTCCCGACAGGCGGGAGACCTGTGCCTGGTCGATGAGGAACGGCTCGCATCCTCCGACGAGACCGACGATCCCGCAGCCGATGTGAAGGTCGCTCAGGCTTCCATCGCTTTCGCGTGTTCCGCTGAAGATGTTCACCTTGGTGATCGCGCAGTGGCCGCCGCCGGGGTGCTCCTGGACGGAGCGGAAGGCGGTGTACACGGTGAACTGATCCCCGCTTCCCTCGATGAAGGATCTTGCCCAGGTTTCGTCGACTGTCGGATCGATGACCCGCACTTCGAGCTCTCCTTTTGCTCCGAGCCCGAAGCAGAAATAGGAGGCCATCGAATCCCCGCTCACCGAACCCGGGATCGTCGAGTCCACCACGCCGCCGAAGGCGTCGTAGGTGCCGGCGACCTCCGGCGGTTCAGCTCCGAGGTGCTGGGGCATATTTTCGAGTAGCAGCTGCACTGTGGGGTGGTCGAGGTAATCATCGATGGCCTGGAAGTCGGCGCTGATCACCCCGCCCTGGCGCTCTCCAAGATCCAGGGGGGAGTCGTCCCTGCCGCCGCAGCCGGCCGCGAGGACTAAGAGAAGAAAGGGCACCGCTTTCCCTGGAAAAAGTCCGGTCTTCATGTCGTTTTCTCCAACTGACGTTTTGAGTTTTCGTATCATTCAATAGGACGGGCTTCGAGCGCGGTTTCTTCAATCGGCTTGCTACAGGATGGGTTTTTGCCGGTCTCAGGTCAACAGACTGTCTTCTTACCCCGGGGAAGGGTTTTTTACGGCTTCATAGCTGAAAGGGATCCGGTCGCCGGTATTCTTGCTGCTGGCCGCTTCAGGAGGCTGTGGATAAGATGATCACATGACCGACGAATCCAGAAGCCGGGAGCCTTCGTCGGCTGCCGGGCTCACCCCTGAAGCGGCCGGGTTGCTCGAGACGCATTTTCACATGCGCCTGTCGCGGGAGTGGGATCAGCGTTTTGAGAAGCTTTTTCGCCAGGGCGGCGTCGCCAAGTGGTACAGCGGGGTGGGGAGCGAGGCGACGACCGTGGCATCGGCCGCCTGTCTCCGCCGCGATGACGCGCTCCTCACCATCCATCGCGACAGCGGGGCGATCCTGCGCTATTACGCCTCCTGCGAGGACCTGGTACCTGGACTCCTGCCGGTGGAGAACCGCCACGGCCGTGAAAAATCCAGGGAGCTGCTCTACCGCCTGGCCTGTCAGCTGCTGGGCCGCTCCGATGGTTTTACCGCCGGCTACGATCGGTCGTTTCACTACGCCCATCTCGATGAAGAGACGGGGCTCAAGCATATCGGCATGATCAGCCACATGGGGGCGATGATTCCCGTGGCCGCGGGTGTGGCGCTCGCCTTCAGGCAGCAGGGAAGCGACCGGGTAGCCCTCAACTACATAGGTGATGGAGGCACCTCGACGGGCGAGTTCCACGAGGGTCTGAACATGGCGGCGGTGCTCGATGCTCCGCTGGTGCTGGTGATTCTCAATAACCGCTACGCCTTCAGCACGCCCACTAGCGAGCAGTACCGCGCCGAGAGCCTGGCCACGCGGGCCGAGGGCTATGGCATCGAGGGTATTCGAATCGATGGCAACGATCCTCTCGCGGTTTCCGCGGCGGTTTCCGGTGCGGTGGAGCGGGCAAGGGGCGGCGGGGGCCCGACCCTCATCGAGGCGATGCTGGGCAGGATGCGGGGCCATTCCGAGGGCGATGATTCCCTGGGGATTCTCGATGAGGCGGAGAAGGAAAAATACGAGAGCGAGGACCCGGTGGCCTGTCTCGAAGCGAGCCTGGTCGAGCAGGGAATCGCCACGACGGAACACATCGAGAAGGTGCGCGGCATCTGCGCCGAGCTGGTCCTCGAGATCGTTGACGAGGCCGCGGCCTCGGCGGCGCCGAAGCTGGCCGGAGGAGAGCGGCCCGTCTTCGCCCGGGCGACCGGTTCGCCCGGCAAGGGGCCGCTGGCCAGGGGCCTGGCTGGATCCGCGGAAGAGACCAGCTACCTCGAGGCCATCTCCCTCGCCCTGGGCGATGCCATGGAGGAGGACCCGGAGGTCTTCCTGATGGGGCAGGATATCGCCGCCTTCGGCGGCGCCTTCAAGGTGACCCGCGGCCTGCTGGAGGAGTTCGGGCCCGGGAGGGTGCTGAACACCCCGATCGCCGAGGCCGGCATGATCGGCATCGCCTCCGGCGCCGCCCTGCTGGGTAAGAGACCCGTGGTCGAGATGCAGTTTTCCGATTTCGTCAGCTGCGGCTTCAACCCCCTGGTCAACGTGGCCGCCAGGTTTCATTACCGCACCGGGCTCCCGGTGCCGCTGGTCATTCGCCTTCCCTCCGGCGGCGGTGTCGGCGCCGGTCCGTTTCACTCCCAGTCCCTCGAGGCCACCTTCCTGCATGTTCCGGGCCTCAAGGTGGTCGTCCCGGCCTGGCCGGAGGACGCCTATTCCCTGCTTCGCGAGGCGATCAGGGATCCCAACCCGGTCCTGTTCTTCGAGCACAAGTATCTCTACCGCCGGGTGAAGGCTTCCCTGGCCCCGGCCTCGATCGATATCGGAGCCGGGGTGGAGGCCGGCGCCCGGATCGTGCGTCCGGGAGACGGTGTCAGCGTCTTCACCTGGGGCTGGATGGTTCACAGGGCGGTGGCCGCGGCCGAGGCTCTCGGCGAGGAGGGAATCTCCGTGGAGGTGGTCGATCTGCGGGTGCTCGCGCCGCTGGATGAGCGGACGGTGATGGAATCGGTAGGCCGTACCGGCCGGGCCCTTGTCGTACACGAGGCGCAGCTGACCGGCGGCTTTGGCGGCGAGATCGCGGCCCGGATCGCCGAGGGAGCTTTCGAAGCTCTCGACGCGCCGGTGAGAAGGCTGGCTTATCCCGATCATCCCGTGCCCTTCAATAAGGAACTCGAGGCGGTCTGTCTTCCGGATGAGGAGAGCATCGCCGCGAGCCTGCGGGAGCTAGCCGCCTGGTGAGAGGGGGGTGCTTCTTCCTTGACTCCTTGTTCGACAGGCTCCTGCGGGTGTGCTATGATTCGGGCCACTGGATTTACTCGATCATTACATAATCACTTTCCGGCGGACGTACCCTGGTAGATGCCTGAAAAAAAATCAGAACCGAACCGGCTGATCGAGTCGACGAGCCCCTACCTGCTTCAGCATGCCCACAACCCGGTGGACTGGTATCCCTGGGGAGAGGAGGCGCTGGCGAAGGCGAAGGAGTTCGATCGTCCGATCTTCCTGTCGGTCGGCTATTCTTCCTGTCACTGGTGCCACGTGATGGAGCGGGAGTCTTTCGAGAACCCCGAGATCGCGAAGGTGATGAACGCTAACTTCATCAACATCAAGGTGGACCGGGAGGAGCGTCCTGACATTGACGCTCTCTACATGAACGCCGTTCAGATGCTCTCGGGGCAGGGGGGGTGGCCGATGAGCGTCTTCCTGACTCCCGACCTCAGGCCCTTCTGGGGCGGCACCTATTTTCCGCCGAAGGGGTTCTACCGGCCGGACGGGGAGGTTGTCCGGCCCGGCTTCATGGACATTCTTCTCTCTCTCTCGAGTGCCTACAGGGAGACCCCCGAGCGGATCGAGGGTACCGCCGGACAGGTCGTCGAGGGGCTCTGCCGGCAGGAGAACCATGCGGCCGGGGAGCTGCCGAGTGACGAGGCGCTGCGGCTGGCGGGGGAGGACGCGGGCAGGCGCTTCGATCCGGTCCACGGAGGATTCGGCCCGGCTCCCAAGTTCCCACGCTCCACGGAGCTCTCGATGCTGCTGCGGGTCTACGCGCTGACCGGCGAGGGGAGCATCCTGGAGATGTGCGAACGCACGCTCGAGGCGATGGCGCGTGGAGGAATGTACGACCAGGTCGGTGGCGGCTTCCATCGCTATTCTACCGATGCCAGGTGGCTCGTTCCCCATTTCGAGAAGATGCTCTACGACAACGCCCTGCTGGCGCGCACCTACCTCGAGGCCCTGCAGGTCACCGGGCGGGGGCTCTATCGCAGGATCGCATCGGAGGTCCTCGACTACGTGCTCGCCGAGATGACCAGCCCCGAGGGCGGGTTCTATTCCGCCACCGATGCCGACAGCGAAGGCCGCGAGGGGGTGTTCTTTGTCTGGCGGCCCGGGGAGGTGGAGGAGCTTCTCGGCGGCGAGGATGCGCGCCTGTTCTGCGAGTATTTCAACATAACCGCCGAGGGCAACTTTGAAGATGCCACCAGCATTCCGCACATCACGGGCGAGCTCGAGGAGGTGGCCGCAGCGCTGGGGATCGAGCCGCCCGCCGCCCGCGAGAAGCTCGAGGTCGCCCGCGAGAAGCTCTACGCCGCGCGCGAAAAACGTCCCGCCCCTTTCCGGGATGAGAAGGTGTTGACCTCCTGGAACGGCCTGATGATCTCGGCCTTTGCCAGGGGAGCGCAGGTCCTGGGGGAGCCGCGCTACCTGGAGGCCGCCGAGCGCGCTGCCCGCCTGGTTCTCGATGAAATGCGGGAAGGGGAGAGGCTCCTGAGGGTTCGAAAAGATGGGGAGAGCCGGATCCTGGGATTCCTCGACGACAACGCCTTCTTCATCGAGGCTCTGCTGGATCTCTACGAGGCAGGGTTAGACAGCGGCTACCTGGCCGCGGCGCGCCGGCTTACGG
>JAKUSY010000023.1 GCA_022451445.1 Planctomycetota bacterium | reverse complement strand
CACCCTCGCCGTGACGATCTACATCACGCGGCTGGCACGCAGGCAGCTGGACGAGCTGGGCGATATTTAAAGCGCCGCGCCGAATACCCGCCGAGCACAACGCTCCCGCCGGGAACGAAATCAGTATTTCGAGGAGTAGAGGTTGTTCAGCCGCGCCGAAGAATCGCCGAGCTTCTTACAGGGCGCCCCCATGCGATCGAGCATGGCGAGATAGAGGTTGTTGAGCGGCGTGTTCTTGGGATAGCGCACGTGACGTCCCGGCTTGATGGTGCCGCCGCCCTTGCCCAGCAAGATGATCGGGAGCTCGTGGTGGTTGTGGCGGTTGCCATCGCTGATCCCGCTTCCATAGAGAATCATCGAGTTGTCGAGAAGACTGTAGGACCCCTCCTTGGACGCCTTGAGCTTCTTCATGAGATAGGCGAACTGGTCCATGTGGAACCTGTTGATCTTCTTGATCTTCTGCTGCTTGCCGGCGTCGTTGCCGTGATGGGACAGGGAGTGATGTCCATCGGGAACGCCAATATGCTTGTAGCTCTTATTGCTGCCCTCGTTGGCGAGCATGAAGGTGGCTACCCGGGTCAGGTCGGCCTGGAAGGCGAGGATCATGATGTCTCCGAGGAGACGAATGTGCTCGCCGTAGTCTCCGGGCTTTCCGCCGGGAAGGCTCTGGCCGATCTTCTCGGCATCCTTGGGAAGCTTGCGGAGAGTTCCATCCTTTTCCTTGTCGGCCTGGGCCCTCGCGAGGCGGCCCTCGATCTCCCGTACAGCGGTCAGGTACTCATCGAGCTTGCGGCTGTCGCTGGAGCCCAGCTTCCTGCCGAGCTTCTTCGCATCGCCGAGAACAAAATCCAGGATGCTCTTGCGGTAGCGCTCATTTACCTGGCTCTTCTGCTCGGAGATATTGGGGAAGAGGCGGTCGAAGAGCTGGCGGGGGCTCGTCTCCTTCGCCATCGGCATCGAGGCGGACTTCCAGGAGAGGTTGTGCGAGTAGGCACAACTGTAACCTGAGTCGCAGCTTCCGGTCTGCTTGCCCTTGTCGCAGCCGATTTCGATCGAGGGGAAGGGCGTCTCCTTGCCCACCCGCTCAGCGGCGTACTGGTCTACGGAGATTCCCACCCTGATGTCTTTTCCATTGGTCTTCTTGGGCTGGGACCCGGTCAGGAAAGCCGCCGCCGATCTCGCATGATCACCTGGACCATCGCCGTTGGCACGGGCCTTGTCCTGGGTGAGCCCACTGAGCACGAGCATATGGCTGCGCAGGTCCTTGAGCGGAGTTAGAAGCTCGGGAAGCTCTCTCAGGGCCCCCGCCTTCGCAGGAGACCAGGCCGGCATGTGAACACCGTTGGGTACATAGAAGAACGCCATGCGCTTGGGAAATTTTTTCCCGGCCGCGTGAGCCTTGACCAGCAGCTCCGATGGCAGCATCGCATCCAGAAAAGGCAGGGCCAGGGTAGTTCCAACACCCCTGAGAAACGTTCTTCTGCGTAATTTGCTCCCGGTTTTCATAGATCGGCCTTCGCCTTATTTTCCCGCGGTTAACGGTTTTTCCCCTCGGCGCTTTCTGAATTGCCCAGACAATACAATCTGCTTCACCAGCGTCGAAAACCGGTAGCCTCCCAATGCCAGCTCCCGGGAGATTTCATCTACCAGCGAAGTATCAGTATACTCCAGCCCCCGGCCGAGGGCAAAGATCAACATTTTCTCGGTAAGACACCGGCAGAAATCCGCCTTGTGACGCAACAGGAGGCCCTTCAATTCAGTCACATCCTTGAAGGCCTGGCCGTTTGGAAATGTGCCGGTGACGATAATCGGGGTGCCTGACTGGGTCTTGCGGAAGGAACCGATACCGTCGAACCTCTCGAATCCCAGCCCGATGGTGTCCATCTTCTCGTGACAAACCGCGCATTCGGGATTCTGACGGTGCAGCTTCATGCGCGCCCGCAGGGTCAACCCCTCCTGGCTGGATTCTCCCACGAAATTATCGTTGCCCGGAGGCGGCGGAGGGGGAGGGCTGCCGAGGATCTGCTCGAGAATCCACTTGCCGCGCTTCACCGGGGAGGTTCGCGTCGGATCGGAGGTGATCGTGAGAATCGTACCCTGAGTCAGGACTCCACCGCGGCGACGGTCTTTGAGGGAGACCCGCTGGTGCTTCTCCCCTCGCACTCCCTGGATGCCGTAGTGCTCGGCCAGGCGCTGGTTGAGAAAGGTGAAATCCGAATCGATGAAGAGAAGGATGCTGAGATCCTTTTTCATGATCTCCTCAAAGAACAGCTCGGTCTCGACGCACATGGCATCTCGAAGCTCCTCGTCGAAATCGGGGAAGGTGCCGACATCGGGAGTGACCAATTGCATGGTCCGCACGCCCAGCCAGTGGGCCGCAAAGGTCTTGACGAGCGCCTGGGATTTCCTGTCCGCGAGCATCCGCTCGACCTGTTGCTCGATCACACTGCGCTTGCGAAGGCTTCTCTTGCGGGCGAGCCCGAGCAATTCGTCATCCGGCATGCTGCTCCAGATGAAGTAGGACATCCGCGAGGCGATCTCGTAATCGTTGAGAGAGCGTACGACCTCCGGGTCATCAGGCTGGCTGTCGAGCTCGACCCGGAAGAGGAAATGGGGCGAAACCAGCATGGCCTGAAGCGCCAATTGGATACCTTTTTCAAAGCCGTCGTCATTCTTGACCGCCAGCTCGACCAGATCGACGAGGCTCCCTGTCTCGCTGGCGCTGAGAGGCCGGCGGAAGGCCCTGAGACCAAAGGCCTGGACGATCTTCCTGGCGCAAGTCTTCACCTGGCTCTTTTTTTCCGGGCCGCAGATCATGATCCGGCCGCGGGCTTTTTCATTGGACCAGGCCGCCTCGACGATCTTTTCGGCAGCCTTGAGGTATTTCTCCATCAGCAGCGGAGGGATGGAAAGAAGATCGCTGATGTTGTCGAAGCCGTAGCCTATTTCATCGGCGGGAAAAGCATCGGCCAGGTCCAGGTCGATGCCGACAAGATCTCGAAGGGTGTAATTGTACTCGACCTTGTTCAGCCGCCTCATGGTGACCCGGCCTGGATCGGAGCCCTTGCCTTCATCCAATTCGAAGACCGCCGCATCGATCCAGGCGACGACCCTGGACACTTCCTCATCGGTGGGCCGCCGGCTTTTCTTCGGAGGCATCTCGGCGGACTTGAGCTTCTTGGCCACCTCGGCCCAGACCTCCTTATCCTTGATGGCCACCGAGGAAACCCGGTAGCCGTCCAGGGCGAGCTTGCCCTTCTTCTTCTCCTCGTTGTGACAGGAGTTGCAGTACTTGGAGAGAAAAGGAACCACGTGGGCCTCGAAGTAGGCCTCCTGCGCGTTCTTGGGCACCACCGGCCTGACGATGACCGGCCTCACGGGTTCGGGCGCCGGAGGCGGCTTCTGCTTCGCCTCGACAACGGGCGCCTCCTCACCTGTATCCTCCCCGCCCGCCCTGTCTTTCTCCAGGGAGGCAGGGCTCTTCACCGCGAAACCTTCAGCGGGTTTCCCCGCGTGGGCGGCGCCTGGAGGATCGCCCTCCTGGTTCATCGCAGGAGACCGTTTCGCGAACTTCGCCGTCTTCTTTTCCCGGGCTTTCTGCTCACTGCGGGCGAGCATCTTCGATTCTTCGTAGACACTCAGCTTTTCAGGTGGCGGGCTCTTTGAAAGAAAAAGAAACAGCGCGCCGCCAATGAGCAAAACCACCACGACGATCACCGGCAGGCTGGAGGAGCGGCTCCTGGCCCTATAGGACTCGCTCACCCGTCGCCTGGGGACGCCGCGGGCGGGCGCCACGGAGCGTCGCGGAGTCCCCTCGGCGCCGGAGCGAAACACCAGGGTCGAGCGGCCCATGCTCAGCACGTCCCCATCGCGCATTTGCCGGCCGTGGGCGGGGCTGTCACCGAGACGGGTGATATTGCGATCACCGAGATCCTCGAAGATCACCTTCGAGCCGGAGCGGATCACCCGGCTGTGCGTTCGGGAGACAGCCGAATCCTTGACGACCACATCATTCTCCAGGGAGCGCCCGATCCGTGTCTCACCTTCGGGAAGAATCAGCAGTCTCGGCTCGAACTCCTCGCCCGGAAGAGTCAGTAGAAAATGAGGTTCTTTTACAGCCTGGGGCACGTAGGAATTATACTCCTGGGAGAGAGCGGCAAAATTTTTTCCGCAGCCTCTTTAATGTTCAGGGCAACCGACTTCCCTGTCAATCCAGATCGCCTGATGGAGAGGTAAGTACCCATCCTGGTCAGCACCACCCGGGATGAGGGCAATTACTTCCTTCGCTGGCTACGCTTCAGCGACAGGGAAGAATTCACCCGACGGCTGGGGAACTTCTACGGGGAGGACGCCGGGAAGGTCGCCGCGCTCTATCCCGGCGAATCAAGGAGCGAGCTCCGGGCCTCCCGCGAGCCGGTTCGTAACCGACTCATGGTTCGTTCAACCCGCCCGGAAGATGCTCCGGGGCATGAAGCTGGTCTCAGCGCCCGCTTTTCAATACCACTTCACCCGCGCCAGCCGGCGCTACCCGGCACTGGGAGCGCCCCATGCCATCGAGCTGCGCTACGTCTTCAATACCTTCGATCCCGCCACCGCGAAAAAAGAAGACCGGGAGCTCGCCGCGAAGATGATGAAGTACTGGGTACGGTTCGCGAAAACAGGAGACCCCAACGTTGAGGGGCTCCCCGCCTGGCCCGAATACGACGGTGAAAAACCGTCCTGCCTGGAGCTGGGAGCTGAGATCCGGGAGGGAGTGGGCCTGGGGGACGATATCTGCGACTCCCTCGATCGTTTCACCCTCCGCGCCTACTCCACCGGCAAAGACAAGGACTGAAAAAATCGCGCGAGACGGGGTTTTCCGGCAACTCCGCCTCACGGCCCATTACCGGAGACGCGGCTGGACTCGCGGAGTCGGCGAGCAGAAAAAATGGGGTGCGCGAGGGGACTTGCACCCCCGACCGCCTGGACCACAACCAAGCGCTCTAGCAACCTGAGCTACGCTCACCGCAATGGATCCTCCAGAGGATGCGCCCCGCAGACGCGACTCTCCAGAGAGCGAAACACGAGTTTACGAACCCGGAGGGTTATTTCAAGCACTAACCGTCCACGCCAGGGATCGTCAACGGACGCAGAAACGAGGTTCTCAGGATTCTTTCTTCTTTGAGATGACGGTATCGAGCCCCGTGATAATCCCCTCGAGCTTCCCTGAGAGGCTGCAGAGCTCTTCCGAGGAGAGCGTCAGGCCGGGATCCTTGCTTCCCCGCAGCTTGCTCCAGAATCCCTTCTGCTCATCCTCGACCTGCTGATTGAAATCAGCCAGCTGGTCCCGCAGAGAATCACGCAGGTTGCCCAGCCGCTGGGACATCTCCGACTGGTCACTCTCCCACCTGGAGATGACCTGCTGCAGGACACCCTCGAGCTCATCGAGACGGCTGCCGAGCGTGGTCCTGATTTCTTCAACGCCCTCGGTATTCCGGTTCAGCTCCTGCTGGGCGGAGGCGGCCCGCTCACCGAGCTCCTTGAAGCGCGTACCCATGCCCTCGAACTCGGAGGTGGTCGAATCGAGATGTCTGACCTGGTCGGAAACTTTTCCGAAAGACTCCTCGATACGTCCAAGGCGCTGGTCGACCTCCGCCCCCAGCCTCTCCAGCCTGGACGGAACCATCTCCTCCACCCGGCTCAGCATTTCCTTCAGCTCACCGAACTGAAAAGTCAAATGTTCTAGCATCTCAGAGATCTCCTTGCGCAGGCGAACCTCGAACTCGGTCATTACGGCCTTCGCCGTTTCGGGAACCGATTCCTCCAGCTCCCCGAGTCCTTCCTCAATTTGCATGACCCTCTCACTGACAATACCGAGCTCATCACGGACCTGCAATCCGGCGCCATCAACGGCTGATCGTACATCTGTAAGATCCAGCTGGATGACCCCGAGCCGGTCGTCAAACGAACTGTCCACCTCACCAACCCTGCTCTCGATGGCATCGAGCTTCGCGCGGAGCTCAGCTACGGATTCCTTTACCTCAGCGATGTCTGAAGCCGAAGCCATCTGCTCATCTTGCGATCCCTCAAGCCCGGAAAAGAGTTCGCCGCCTCGTTCCTCGATAAGAGCTACGAGCACCTCCCTCACCGCGTCCTTGAGAGTTGTCCTGGTAACGGAGGCCTTGCACATGCTTTGCAGGGCCTCGCGGACATCTCCCACCTTCCGCGCAACTGATTGCAGCTGCGGTCCATCCGAGTTTCCGAGACGGTCGAGATCTTCCTCCATACCGTCCCACTGCTCAGAAATCTTTTTGATCATGAGCCCACCAATTCACTTCTTCTCTGCGACCCCGGAGCTTAACTCGAGCCCGAAGGCGACTTTACCCGTAAAAGCAAGGCATACGCCAGGAAGAGGGGAACCAATCCGAAAGGCTCCACCACGAGCCTGGAGACGAAATAGCCGGGGCATATTATCAGCACCTCGACAGATAAGCAAGCCACTGCAGACCTCTACCAGGGCCCGCAAACCGGCCCAGCATCAGGATTCCATCACCGTCCTGCGAGAATGAAGTTCAGGGCGAAGGCGTAATCGCCTTCCCTGTCCACCTCGGCCTCGAACTCGGTGGTCAACAGCTCACGCCCAAGCACTTTCGAGAGCCAGTCGACGCTGATCGAAACCCCGTAGCTCTCGACCAGCCCAGGCACATCGCCTTTTTCGAAAAGAGAGCCGAGATCAAAACGCAGCCTGAGGTTCGTGTCGAGACGGTACTCCTCCGACAGCAGCACCCCCTCGCGCCCGGACTCCTCCTTTTCAGACTCTCCGAGCTGGGGAGGGTAGTCCTTGACGGCGAAAAGCTTCTCGAAATGGACCTTCATGGACCCCGAGTCCATGATCGTGAAGGGCCCCCAGGCAAGGAGCGGGATATCCCTCTCTCCCCCTTCGTAGCTCTCCTTGAAGAGGGTCTCCTTGAGCTCGTTTGAGTAAAAATCGCCGACCAGCAGATCGTATTCGTGGGGCTCCCTGCCGATCTCGTTGATGAGCAGAAGCTGTTCTTCGAACCTGTCGTAGGTCATCCCCGAACTGTCGTCGTAGTTCTTGCGCCACTCCTTCTTCAATTTGCGTCTCAGCTCGACATAGAACTTTCTCTCCGCCAGCCTCCTGGCCGCCCTGGCAAACCGGGTTCCAGTGGAAGGTTCGATGCTGAAGAACGGGGCCGGATCGTAATGAACGTAGGGCGGCGGCTCATCAAAGATCGGCCTGTCCAGATCATTTTCCACATACCAGGAAGGCAACTTATCCACCCCCCGGGAATCTCTGAAAAACGAGTCCTCCTCGAAAACCGGCGGCTTGAGAGTTCTGACGGCCACCCAGGGCGCCCTGGCTCCCCGGCGACCCTCGCGACGCCCCGGCCCGAAGGCCGTCCCGGGGACGCGCTTGATTTTCCTTACCTCGGGAACCGGCGCAAGGCTCCCGCTCGGCTCCTTGCGCTCCAGCTCGAGCCGGGTAGCAACGACCGTGCGGCCTCCCCCCAGGTTTGCCGCCGGGCGGCGAACCGCAGCCGCCAATCCGGACGCCAGCCCGGCACCCGCTTTCGCAGTGAGCTCCTCCTGCGCAACCAGGGGTTGCGCCACCGCAGGTTGCAAGATCACCGCGAACGCCAGGACCTTCAACGCGAACAGGCTCGCGGAAACCGGCTCCCTGCCCGCTCTAGCGCGGTCCCCTTGACACCGATAGCTGGCCTGGTTCATTTTTTCCCCTCTCTCGGTCGGCCAGGGATCCTCCTCAGAATCCCTCAGAACAACTGCCTACCGAATTATCTTCGAACTGCTTCTTCTCCGGCACCTGCTCGGACAAACTCCCACGAAAGCGGGTCCGCAAACCGGAGTTCTCCCTGCGGATTCATCCGCCAGCGGAAAGAAAACCCACGAGCAAAAGATCAGGAAAACCTTCAAAACCCGGAACCCTGCGCCAACACTCGAGGCGCCGACGCATAAACACAAGCCTTTACAGATGAATAGCTTAGCTTGGACAGGTAGAGATCTAACCCGTACTTGTAACTATAATGGAACTGGGGAAAGTTTCAAGGCGGGCATAGAGGTCCTTTTAAATACGCATCTTACGTACATCTGCCTGACATTTTCCCTGCCGTGGCAGCAGTTCTCAGTCGCCCCGGATGCTCAACCTGTCAATAGTTTTTCAGGGCTACCCGGATGACCTCTTCGGCGCCGATGGACGCCTCTTCAGCGGGATCCGACTCTGACAGCGTCTGCCATGCCGTCTCGACTCGACCGCGTGCATCCTTGGCGGAAAAACCAAGCTCGACCAGGGCCGAGATGGCAATCTCATGGATCCGTCCGCTCGTCTCGTCGACAACCGGCCCAGCTCCGCTTCCGGACATCCCCAGGTCCAGCAGGAGAACCTCGGCCTTTTCCCGAAGCTCAAGCACCAGCCGCTCGGCCAGTTTTTTTCCAACCCCCTTGATACGCTTGAGCGAATCGACATCACCGGAGCTCAGATCGCGCACCAGCTCGGCAACGGAAAATGCCGAGAGCGCCTGGAGGGCGATTTTCGGACCCGTCCCGGACACCGAAAGCAGAAGCCTGAAAAGTTCCCTCTCCTCCACCGTGGAAAAGCCGAAGAGCTTGAGAATATCCTCCCTCACCAGGAGATGCGTGTGAAGAAAGACCTCATCCCCGAGGCTGTCGCCAAGAAGAGCCCTCGTGGAAAGCGGGATCTGGACATCCCAGCCGACACCGGCTGTCTCCACAACGGCATTCAAGGAGCCCAGGGCGACCAGCTTACCCCTCAGATGGTGATACAAGTGACACCTCGGATTTTCAGGATTTACCTGAAATTCAGCCGCGCAGCGACAAACCCCTCTCGTTGAGCTGCTGCTTGATCTCGGTAAGAGACGTCATTCCAAAATTCTTGGCCGACATGAGCTCAACCTCGGTCTTGTTGATCAGGTCCCTGACCATCCGGACATTCAAACGCTCCATGCAGCGCCGACTGCGTACAGAGAGGTTCAGCGAATCGATCGGGGTGTCAAGCAGATGGGGATCGGCCGAAGCTTCGAGGGGATTCCTGGGCGAGAGGGGCTCACTGTCCATGTCTTCGAGTCCCTGCCCGAGGCGCAGGCTCTTCTGGGTCAGCATGTCCTTGATCTCGGTCAGGGATGTCTCCCCGAAATTCTTGTAGGAGAGAAGCTCCTGCTCGGTACGCATGATCAAGTCACCGAGCGTATCGATATGCATCTTCTGCAGGCAGTTGCGGCTCCGCACCGATAACTCGAAATCACTGACCGGAACCCTGAGCACCTGGGATTGACGATCCGCCTTCTTCTCCTGCTCCTTGTCATAGAACATGGTGGTAGAGGCGACAGCGTCTTCGAGATAGAGCTTCGCTCGATCATCGGTCGGATGGTGTTTGAGAACCGCCTGGAAACACTGGATGGCATCGTGGTAGCGCTCACAATCCTCGTAGAGGACCCCGAGATTCATGACCACGTGGGTATTGATGGGACGAGCCTGAAGGCACTTCTCGTAGGACTTGAGCGCGAGGGCATCCTGCTCTTCCTCCTCGGTGGCATGAAAGCCCAGGAGGTAGCCCAGCCGGAAATGGGCTTCGAAATTACCATCGTCGATCTCGACGGCACGCTGGAAAGAATCGATCGCCTCCCGGTAATCTCCAGCGCTCTCGCTGCACAGCCCGCTACAGTAGGCAAATTGGCTGGATTCGCCCTCCCTCGACCTCAGGGAGTCCAGGATCTTCCCGGCATCCTCCAGGTTGCCGCCCTGCAGGAGCGCCTCAACCGCCACGTAGGCGAAATCTACCGAGACGGAGGAAGCGCCCTGGAACTTATTGGCGATCGCCAGGGCCTCAGTCGGCATCTTCTTTCCCAGCAGGATCCGACAGAGCCAGTAGGAGGCCCAGTCCGAAGAGCTGCTGGACTCCAGGGTAGCCTTCGCCGCATCCAGGTCGCCGAGGATCATCTGAAAATACCCGAGAATGGCGCCGGCATCGGCATTCGAGGGAATCGACCCGGCCACCACGCCCCAATCGGAAACGAGCGCCCTGAGCTTGTCAGGCCCCTTCACCATGGAGTAGGCCTCGTAAGAGAGGCGTGAAAAAGATTCTTTCTGAAGGCCGGCGCCGGCGATTTCACTGACGATAGCGCCCAGATCCTGATCCGGTTGTTCGCTTGTTTGGTCCGAAATTAAATTGTCCAAAAGACCCTCTCCGTGCTGCGGAAACGGGAGAAAAAAAGAAGGCGCCGAAACCCCTGCCGGCAACCTTAGGTAAACGCATTAAATTAGTCCCAAGATGCTGTTTTGTCAACACCTGAGGAAATTCAGACCCCCAGAATCCGTATTTTTTTCCTGATGATCCTGGTGTCGAGAGAGCTGCCGATAATGCCCAGCGGTAAGGCTCACGGAACGCAAGAGCGCCTCTTGCGGGTTTCTGCTTAGCGCTCCCTGCGATCGCAGTTATCTTAAGCTGGGTCGGTAGAACCGGTCCACCCTGCTGAACTGACTGGAAACGATGGAAAAAACACGATTCGACGAGTTACTCGAAGAGCTCAATCCCGCCCAGCGCGAAGCGGTAGTTCACGGTCAAGGGCCCCTCATGGTCCTCGCCGGGGCCGGCAGCGGAAAGACCCGGGTCATCACCCACCGCATAGCGCACCTGCTGCGCTCGGGAGTCCCGGGCGACAACGTCCTCGCCATCACCTTCACCAATAAGGCCGCGGGCGAGATGAAGGAGCGCACCGAGCGACTCTGCGGCTCGAGCGGTCCCTGGGTTTCAACCTTCCACAGCTTCTCCGCGAAGCTCCTGCGCCGCCATGCCTATCGGATCGAACCCTACGATTCCTCCTTCACGATCTGCGACCGTGATGACTGCAAGGCGCTGGTAAAGACCATACTCAAGGAACAGAACATCGACTCGCAGCTCTGGGATCCGGCCAGCCTGCTGTCCTCGATCAGTAAAATAAAAAACGTCCGGCAGGGAGATGACGCCTCGCTGGGATCGGACTACAAGCACGGGCAGGTGCTGCGGGATCTCTACAATCTCTATACCGAGGCCATGCGCGAGCGCAACCTGCTTGATTTTGATGATCTCCTCCTGCTCACGGTCAGGCTGCTGGAGGAAAACGAGGACCTGCTCGAGCGCTACAGGGAGCAATTCCGGTTCATCCTCATCGACGAATACCAGGACACCAACTCTGTCCAATACCGCATCAGCTCCCTGCTGGCGAAGAGTCACGGGAACCTCTGCATCACCGGCGATCCCGACCAGTCGATCTACCACTGGCGCGGTGCGGACATTAACAACATCCTGAACTTCGAGAAAGACTACCCCGGAGCCCGCATTATCCTCCTGGAGCAGAACTACCGCTCCACGGGTAATATCCTCGCTACGGCGAACGCCCTGATCTCCAGGAACATCGAGCGCAAACCCAAGGACCTCTGGACCGAAAATCCCCAGGGAGAGCCGGTGCGGATTTACCGGTTCCTCAACGAGATGGAGGAGGCGCGGGAGATCTCGACCCTGCTCAGGAGCCTCATCGCCGCGGGGACACCCTGTGGCGACATAGCGATCTTCTACCGTCTGAACGCGTTCTCCCGGGCTATCGAGCAGGAACTGATCTACTCCAACATCCCCTACGCCATTATCGGCGGGATCGAGTTCTTCCTGCGCAAGGAGATCAAGGACCTGCTGGGCTTCCTGCGCATCATGGACAATCCCCGCGACTCTGAGAGCCTCAAGCGCGTCATCAACGTACCGCCAAGGGGCATGGGCAAGGGAACCATCGCCCGGCTGGAGAGCGTCGCTCGCGAGCTCGGCAGGAACCTCCTCGACGTGGCGCTCAGCGAGGAGCTGGACGAGCTGTTCACCACCCGCCAGCGCAAGGCTATCGGCGGCTTTCGCTTGATTTACCTCAAGCTTGTCGATGCGCGGAAGGAGTCAGCATCAGTAGAGGAGATACTGCGGGCCATACTGCGGGAGACGGGCTACGAACGCCTGCTCGATGGCATGGGCCACGAAGAGACCCAGGAGCGCAAGACGAACATCGGCGAGCTTGTGGGAGCGGCGGTCGAATATGATCGAAACCATCCCGAGGGCTCGCTCACCGGGTTCCTTGAATTGACCGCCATCCTCGGAGATGTCGACCGCTGGGATCGTCGCGAGGACCGGGTGTCGCTCATGACCCTGCATTCAGCCAAGGGACTCGAATTCCCGGTGGTGCTTATCGCCGGGGTCGAGGATGGAGTCCTTCCCCTGCTGAGATCCGACGATGCCGAACCCGACATCGAAGAAGAGCGGAGGCTGCTGTTCGTGGGGATCACGCGAGCCAAACAGGCGCTCTACCTGACACATACCAACAGCCGGCAGCGCTTCGGCCAGATCAACCCATCGATACCCTCACGTTTTCTCAGCGAGCTGACCCGCCCCACGGACGAGAGCGCTGAGCACATCGAGCTCGATGCCGAAACCAAGGCGAGCCTGCACGGGCAGCGACTGAAGCGACCCGGCGGCGGACGCGCGCGGGAAGAAGACTGTCTCGACGAGCTCGACATCGACCCTTTTGCCGATGAAGATCCATTCGGAAATTTCTTCGATGGCGATGAGGATCCATACCTGGCCGGAACCCGGGTAGCCCACGAAGAATACGGTGAAGGCGAGGTTGTCCGGACAAACGGTTTTGGAGAACGGCGCAGGGTCACCGTCAGGTTCAAGGCCGCCGGAGAAAAACAATTCGTCATCTCGCATGCCAACCTCCGGATCATCGGGTTTTCTTCCGATTTCTGAAAAAAAAGGAGACTTCATGCTCGAAACGTTGAAAAAGTCACAACTTGAAATTGAATTCAATGAAAGTGACCACACCTACAAGCTGAAGAGCGACGCCGGAATCCAATTCAACAGCTGCACCACATTCATCGGTTCTTTTTTCGAACCGTTCGATGAGGTAAAAATCGCCACGAACCTGGTAAAGACCCACTACAGGTACAGGGATTACACCGTCGAGTCCCTGATCGATGAATGGCACGCTAGAAGAGACGCGGGAACAGACGCCCATAAGGAAATACAGGCGTATATCGAAAACCAGGAGAGCCCTACTCTTCCCAAGGCGAACCAGGGAGTAACCTGGTTCGAAAAATACCGGGAACGGCAGGGACCGGGCTGGAATTACCTCAGTGAATTTGTTGTTTACGATACCGACACCCGGCTCATGGGAACTATCGACCTCGTCGCCTTCAATGAAACCGAAAAAAAAGTGGCGCTTCTCGACTGGAAAACCAGTAGAAAAATCGACCGCGCGTCTTACATGGGGAAGTGCGGAATCAAGCCGCCTTCGGCTCAATTAATGGACTGTAATTCCGTCCACTACAATCTCCAGCTTTCGCTCTACAAGCGGCTGTTTGAAAAATCATTCGAAGTCAGCGTCGAGAATTTGCTCCTTCTCCATCTGAAGGAAACAGAGTGTGTTGCCATGTTCTGCAAAGATCTTGGTGACTCCGTGGATGCGATGATCGAATACTCTTTGAGTTCATAGATCCGGTTCCTTTTGAGTTCATAGATCCGGGAGAAAGATCCTGTTCCCGCCTTTTGCTGCCCCTATGGGTATTTATTCCCCTCATCCCGGTAAACGACCATGAATAGCAGAATCCCAGCCTGTCTTCTTCTCACCTTATTGGGAGCACTACTGCCATCAAGCGTCCGGGCTCACGTTCCCCGCCACCTCGCCGGCAGCCAATGCCGTGTGCTCTTCTTTGAAGACCACGTGGAGATCTCGATCGACATCGGGTTCAGGGGGTCCTGGGCCCAGGCCGAGATGCTCGCGGCTGACTCCAACCGGAACTCCGTGGTGGAGAAGAAGGAGGCCGATGCCTACCTGCTGGAAAACTGGGAGAAAAGGATCCTGCGTCGTGGAGCAGAGGAAGAGAGCCCCGCCATCACCTGCCTCGCGGATGATGCCAAGCTCACCGTAGAGCTGAGAAAATCCCTCCACGAAGGCCTCGTCGGCCAGATCGCGCCGACCCCCTTCAGCCTCTATTACACGGTTGTCGCCCACCTCGCTGGCGGGCCGATGAGGACGGGAAAGACATACCGGGTCGAAATTCTCGACCAGATCTTCGAGGGAACGGTTCCCGGCGCTCCCCTTTTCCTGGTCCCCTTCTCCGGGCATGGTCTCGATCCCTCAAAGGCATCCATCCGATACCGGTTTATCGAGCCCGGACCGGAGAACCAGATGATCGATGCCCAGGGCGACCAGCTCATCCTCGAGGGCCGAAAGCTGATGGCCGATCTCAGCGTCCATCCCCCGGAAGCCGGCGCGACGACCAGCCCCCTCCCTCTCGATGCGAAGGTGAATCCGCCGGGCGGAAGGACGGCCTCCCGGGCACCGGCCACAGAGCCCCGTTCTCGCAAAGAGATCGAAACCGCGTTTCTCAATTCCCTGCTCAAGCAGGACGGCTCGGCGAGCTCGTGGTTCGCGGTCTGCCTCCTCCTCGTCTTCCTGCTGGGAGCGAGTCACTCGCTGGCCCCGGGCCACGGCAAGACCATGGTCGCGGCCTACCTCGCGGGCTCGAGGTGCCGCTACCGACACGCCTTCCTGCTGGGACTGATCACGACCTTTACCCATACCCTGTTTTTTTTCGGCATCGGGGCCATTCTTCCGGTGGTCGCCGGCAACCTTGCCAGGGGAGCCATCCAGGAGAGGATCTTCACCACCTGCATGCTGCTCTCCGGTTTCCTGCTCACGGCCATGGGGCTGGTCAGCTTCCGTAGGCGCGCCAACCGGGACTCCGAGGCGTCCCGGGATGAGGCCCGCGATCATTCCAGCCCATGCGCTACGCCAAAGCGGCGGCTGAGGGATCTTTTCGGCCTCGGGATCTCGGGTGGACTCCTGCCCTGCGCCCCGGGGATCATGATCATCGCCATGGGCCTGCATCAACCCGGCAAGCTCCTCTTCTCGCTGCTCCTGCTTGTCGCCTTCAGCCTCGGACTGGGATCCGTGCTGGTGCTGATCGGCATTTTCACGATCAGCGGAAAAAAGCTGCTCGCCTCCCTCCCTGCCCTGGCTCCACTGCGCAGGAAGCTGCCCGGATTCTCCCGCACGGTCTCGCTGGTCTCCGCCCTGCTGATCATCGCGCTGGGCGCCTTCGTGGTAGCGCGCACGGTCCTGTCAAGACCTGCGGAGATCGATGGAATCCTCGCCTGGATGGGGTTCTGAGAACACGGCCCCCTTATTTTATCGGCACTTCCCGGGCCCGGACTGAACCCCCTGTTCAGCCACTATTTGTGCCCCCTTTT
>JAKUSY010000229.1 GCA_022451445.1 Planctomycetota bacterium | reverse complement strand
GCGCCGATGAGAGCTGGGCTGAGCTTCTTGAGCTGGCGCGTTCGGAAGATCTCCGGGGCATCGTCTCGAATACGACGGAGAAGGGCTACGAGGTAGATGGCTCCGATGGCCCCGGGTCTTCGCCGCCCGCGTCTTTTCCGGCCAAGCTCCTCCAGGTGTTGTCGGCGCGCTTTGATGCCGGCCGCGGAGGCCTGCCGATCCTTCCCTGCGAGCTCATAGAGCACAACGCCAGCAGTCTTCGGGGGATCGTCCTCGCGCTCGCAGAGCGTTGGCGCCTGCCGCTTGAATTCCTGCGCTGGGTCGCGAAGGAATGCGCCTGGCACGAGAACCTGGTCGACCGGATCGTCACCGGGCGTCCCGAGGGGCATCCCCTGCTCGAGGAGGACCCGCTGGCGCTGGCCTGTGAGCCCTTCGCTCTCTTCGCTATCGAAGCCTGCGACGGCAAGCTGGGGCTCTTCTCCCATCCAGCCATCCGGGCAGTGAATGACGTGACTCCCTACGCCCTGCGCAAGGTGCGCATTCTCAACGGCGCCCACACGGCGCTCGTGGCGAAGGCGCTGCCCGCCGGCTTCGCCACCGTACGGGATGCGGTGGAAGATCCCGGGGTCGGTTCCTGGTTGCGCGACCTGCTCTTTCAGGAGATAGTACCGACAGTGAAAGAGCGGGTGGAGGATGCCGAGGGCTTCGCCAACGAGGCCCTGGAACGATTCAGGAACCCCTTCGTGGAGCACAGGCTCGAGGACATAGCCCTGCATCACGAGGAGAAGATGCGGCTGCGACTGCTACCGACCTGCGAGGAATATGCTGAACAAACCGGAGAGGAACCGGTTATCCTGACGGAACTTCTCAGGAACCCCGGTTGAGTCATGCGACAGTACCTTGACCTGTTGAATCGTATTCTGGATGAAGGCGTCGAGAAGGGCGACCGTACCGGCACCGGCACCACCAGCGTCTTCGGCCACCAGCTGCGCTTCGACCTCGCCCGGGGTTTCCCCCTGCTGACCACGAAGAAGCTCCACCTGCGCTCGATCATTCACGAGCTGCTGTGGTTTCTCAAGGGTGACACGAACACGGCCTACCTCAAGGAGAACGGAGTGGGTATCTGGGATGAGTGGGCCGATGAGGATGGGAACCTGGGGCCGGTATACGGTCACCAGTGGCGCTCCTGGGGGGCGGCTGGAGGCGGGACCATCGACCAGGTCTCGCAGGTGGTCGAGCAGATCCGGGAAAACCCGGATTCTCGCCGCCTGATCGTGAGCGCCTGGAACGTCGGCGAGCTGGAGTCCATGGCGCTTCCTCCCTGCCACCTGCTCTACCAGTTCTACGTCGCCGATGGGCGGCTCTCCTGCCAGCTCTACCAGAGAAGCGCCGATGTTTTCCTGGGGGTTCCCTTCAATATCGCCAGCTACGCGCTGCTGCTGCTCATGGTGGCGCAGGTGAGCGAACTCGAGCCGGGAGATTTTGTTCATACCTTCGGAGATGTCCACCTCTACTCCAACCATATCGAGCAGGCGAGGCTGCAGCTGTCGCGGGAGCCGAGGGAGCTGCCGACCCTGAAGCTGAACCGTGAGGTGGATGACATTTTCTCCTTCAGGTTCGAAGACTTCGTGCTCGAAGACTACGATCCCCATCCGCACATCAAGGCGCCGGTCGCCGTATGAAGCTGTCCTGCATCTGGGCCATGTCCGAGAATCACGTCATCGGGCGGGATGGCGAGCTCCCCTGGCGTCTCTCCGCGGATCTCCAGAGATTCAAGGCCCTGACCATGGGGCATCACATCATCATGGGACGAAAGACCTGGGAGTCGATCGGACGGCCCCTGCCCGGGCGACAGAGCGTTGTGCTGACCCGTGACCCCGGCTACCGCGCGGAGGGTTGCCTGGTGGTTCAGTCTCTCGACGCGGCCCTGGAGACCGCCGCCGGAGATGACGAGGCCTTCGTCGTCGGCGGGGCATCCATCTACGCCCTCGCCCTCGCCTCGGCCAGTCGTCTCTACGTGACCGCGGTACACGCGGAGGTGGATGGAGACGTCGAGCTGCCGCCGGATGTGCTCGATGGTTTTCGGCTTGCCGGTGAAGAATCTCATGAGCCGGATGAGAAAAACCAGTATGCTTACAGCTTCCGGGTTTATGAGAGAGAGGCTGATTAGCTTCTCCATTTACGCGGTTCCTGCTGGAGCCCTGAGAGAGAGGCGGCTGTGATGGCCAGAGAGAGGACTGTACAGTGGATCTGAAAGACAAGAGAATCGTCGTCACCGGGGGAGGGACGGGCATCGGCAGGGGGGTGGCTTTGGCCTTCGCCTCGGAGGGAGGCTGTGTGGCAATCTGCGGTCGACGGGAGGAGCCGCTACAGGAGACCGCGGCTCTCTACACGGGTGAGCCGGCGATCCTTTCGAAAACCTGCGATGTCGCGGACCGTGAAAGTACGGGTGAGTTCTTCTCCTGGGCCGTGGAGGCCCTGGGGGGAATCGACGTCATCGTCAACAATGCCGGGATCAACATCCGCGAGCGCTCCATGGCCGAGACCACCCCGGAGGACTGGGACCGTGTATTGGCGGTCAATGCCACGGGCCCCTTCAACTGCATGTACGAGGTGTTGCCGGGTATGCGGGAACGCCGGGATGGTGTGATCATCAACATCTGCTCAACCGCGGGCAAACGGCCGGTTCCACTGGGGGGAATCGCCTACGGCGCCTCCAAGTTCGCCCAGCGGGCGCTGGGCATCGGCGCGGGCTACGAGGAGGGCGACAATGGCATCCGCATCACCAACATCTATCCCGGCGAGGTGGACACGCCCATCCTCGACAACCGCCCCCAGCAGGTCAGCGACGAGCACAAGGCCCGTATTCTCCAGCCCGAAGACGTGGCTGCCATGGTGGTGGCGGTGGCGAAGCTGCCTCCGCGGGCATCGGTTCCCGAGCTTATCGTCAAGCCGACCATCCAGCCCTACGCCTGAGACCCGCCGCTACCTGAGGCTCTTGAGGAAGGCGATGATGTGGGGGAAGTCCTCGTCCCCGATATTCTTGTCCAGCCCCTGGGGCATCAGGGACAGCGGTGTCGGCTCTTTGCGGACAATGCTGGAGCGGGCGATGGTGGTCTCCTCCAACCGTGCGTTCCGGAGGGTAACCGTGTCGGCGGTTTCATGATGGATGATGCCGGTCAGGGGGAGCCCCTTTCGAGTGATGATGGTGTAGGTCTCGTAGCTGTTGACGATGGTTGAGCTCGGGTAGATGGTCGATTCGAGGAGATCGCGCCAGGTGCGGATCTGTCCGATCCGCGAGAGGTCGGGGCCAATGTCGCCGCCGCGTTCGCCGATCTTGTGGCAGGTTGAGCATGCTGATTTCTTTCCGAAGAACAGCTCCCGGCCCTTTTCTATGCTGGCGTCTTCTTTCCGGGCGAGAAAGCCCTGGATCCGCTGGGCCTTCTCACGGTCGTTTTCGGCCATTTTCTCGAGCAGGGAGACGGCCTTCCCGCGGACGCTCGGGGGATAGCCCTGGAGGACTCTCTCGAGACGCCCGGGAGCCAGCGCGGTGAGCCCCTTCGAGCTTCGCAGCGAGGCCAGCAGCTTGTTGCCGAGCTGTTCGATCGCGGGGCTCTTTCCCACCGTTCGCGAGGCCAGGCTGAAGCCGTTGAAGGCTCCCTGGTTTCTTTGCGGTCATTGAGAGCGGCTGTCCAGGAGACCTTGAGCTTCCCATCTGCAAGGGGCCGCAGGTTCCTGAAGGAAGCGTGTGAGATCCCCTCGGTAAAGACATCCCTGTCGGTTGCCATGCCGGCAATGTTCTTTTTCCCGATTCCCCCTGAGTGTTGAATCCGCACCTCGGCGCCCTGTCTCTTTTCCCCCAGCGGTTCCCAGGTGCCGTAGAAGACCAGGTCGAAGGTCCCGGCCGGGTCCAGTCCGCCGAGCTCAAAGCCCGTTACGTATTCCTGGTGGCTGCCGCCGCCGCCACTCCTGCCGTTGAAGACGAAGTCAACCAGCAGGGGGTTGGTCCTTCCCCTGGCAAATCCCGTAAGGCCGGCCCCGGTGGGGCTGCCGACGGTGAGCCGAGCTACGATGTTTCCCTGTGAGTCGACGACCTCGTTCAGCCTGGCTCCGGAGAGTGGGTTCCAGGAGTTCCAGACCGCCTGGTCCCCCGCCGGGTCGTTCTCCGCCGCCGCTCTTCCACGATGGGTTCCTGAAACACGCCCGCTCGCGGCATCCTTCACGTCTACGTCCACGTTTACATAGAAGCCCATCCCGGGACGCTCGAAGGCGCTCACCAGCAGCGGCAACTCCAGGGGGCCGCATTGCGGCAGCCGCTCAGCAAGCCTGCTCAGCTGCCCTGTGCTGAGCGCCGCATCCGAGAGAGCCCGCGAGGCCTGCAGCCGCAGCGAGGGCTGGCTCTCCGGGCTGACCTGGGAGAGCAGCAGCGCGAAAGACCCGTCGTCGAGCTTTCCCCTGTCCCGGGCGATGGAGGCAAGGGCCGAGACCCTGAGGTCGAGCGAAAGCCTGGAAGCGGCCGCCAGCTTGAGCAGCCGGGCTCGAAAGCCTGTCTCGCCGACGGCTCGGAGGGTCGAGACGGCCTGTCCCTGGAGAGCTTCGTCGTCGCGATCGAGCACCTCCCTGAAGCCCCTGGCCCATTCCGCCGGCAGCCCCGTGCTGCCGGAGCGGGCGATCGCATCGAGGAGTGATGCCAGCTTCGGAGCAGGGCTGGCCTCATCTTCGAGATGCCGGGCGACAACGCTCCGTACGCCGGGATCCGCGATGAAGGCCTTGATCGCTCCTCTGAGCATGGCGCGGTAGTTGGGGTCCGGATTCTTTATTTTCAGCCAGCTGTCGAGCAGATTCGCGATGTTCTTCGCCCAGTCCGGATGCCGCCCGGCTATTTCGAGGGCCGCTCTCTTGAGGGAGGGATCTTCGGTGTCAAGCAGGGGGAGGACCTGTTTGAAGGCGAGCTCGGCGCCCATTCGATCGAGGGCGACAAGGCTCAGTCGCCGCACGAGAGGGGAGCGGCTGGAGAGACCAGCGAGAGTTTCTCCCTTGTCGGCGATGTCGATGAGCGCGTAGCAGAGGGCGTGGTCGAGATAATCGTCTGAGCTTGTCTCCATTGACTGGAGAATCGACTGGACCGCCCTGGGGCTGCCGATCTTTCCCAGGGCCTCGGCCGCGACACGCCGGGTGCCTTGCGCTCCATCTTTAACGATTCGGCAGAGGGCTTCGATCGCGGCCGGATCGCGAAGCTCTCCAAGGCTGCGCGACGCGGCCTGGAGGACGCCCTGGTCGCGGTCACCGAGCGCGGCCCGCAGGGCCGAGCGGGCTTTTTCACCACCTGTTCTCGAGAGGGTCCAGATGGCTCTCACCCTGGCCTCGGGGCTCCCGCTCTTTTCGAGAAAGGCGACGAGGGCGGGCTCCGTCCTTTTTCCCCTGCTCACGAGCGTTTCCCTGGCTCGGTCGCGGAGCCTGGGGCGCTGGTCGGTGAGGAGGGTGGTGAGATCTTCATGGGAGTTGAGCTTCCAGTTGATCTTCTTTCCCAGGGG
>JAKUSY010000228.1 GCA_022451445.1 Planctomycetota bacterium | reverse complement strand
CGGGTGGAGGCTGACCAATAGGATAGTCATTGGCTGTAGGAGGGGGACTGGGGTATTCTCTCTTCATCTCAGGCTTTTTAGACCCATGAAAATAGCATCTTCAGTATCGATCGCTTCGGATTCCAGGATGGCTGCCGAGGAGGCGGCCACCGAGGTTGCAGCGGACCTCGGCGGGGTGGCGGCGGATCTCGTTTTCCTCTTTATTTCGCCGCATCACAGTCCTCATGCCGAGGAGGTGGGGGAGATTGTGCGCGAGAAGCTGCCGGCGGCGCATTTTGTCGGTTGCACCGCCGAGGGAGTGCTGGGAGGCGACAGGGAGTTCGCGGACAGCCCCGGATTGAGCCTCTGGGCCGCCAGCCTTCCCGGCGTCGACTTTGCCTCCTGCCGGCTCGAGTCGGCCGAGGAAGGTCAGAATGTCCTGCTGCTGGAGGCCATGACCGAGATACGTGAGCCGACGACGATGGTGCTCGTGGCGGACCCGTTTTCGATTGTCGCGGAGGACCTGATCGATGAGCTTGCCGAGAGCCGTCCGGAGCTTGTCTTCGCCGGAGGAATGGCTTCGGGTTCCAACCAGCCCACGGGCAACAGGTTCTACTATGGCGAGGAGGTGTTCGACCAGGGTGGGGCGGCGGTGCTCTTCAGGGGCGGAAGAAACATCTCAACGGTTGTTTCCCAGGGCTGCAGGCCCTTCGGGAAACCCCTTGTCGTGACCTCCTGTGAGGACAATATGATCAAGGAGCTTGGCGGAGAGAGCGCCTGGCAGAAATTCATCGAGCAGGTCGAGCTCACCGAGGAGGCGGACCGGGAGCGCCTCACCGAGGGCCTCCACGTCGGCCGGGCGGTCGATTCTCGCAGCGCGAGCGAAGGCGCCGGGAGCTTCCTTGTGCGCGGCGTGCTGGGCTTCGTCAAGGAGAACGGCGCCATGATGGTCAGTGACATTCCCCGGGCGGGGCAGACGGTTCAGTTTCATCTTCGCGATCCCGCCTCCGCCAGCCAGGAGATGGAGAACCTCCTGCAGGCCGGGTGCGAGCGGCTCGATGGCAAGGTCGCCGGCGCCCTGCTCTTTACCTGCAACGGCCGCGGGCCGCGCATGTTTGACCGCCCTCACCACGATGCTGCCCTGGTCTCAAGAATTTTCAACGGCACTCCGCTGGCGGGTTTCTTCGCCGCCGGGGAGATCGGGCCGATAGGCGACAGGAGCTTCCTGCACGGCTTTACAGCGGTAACGGTTCTATTCCATCCATCTTAGCGGGCTGCGTATCCATGTTGGATAACATGAAATATCCCAGGGGACGGCTGCTGATGGGGCCGGGACCTTCAGGGGTGCATCCCAGGGTTCTCGAGGCGCTCTCGAGTCCCATGGTCGGGCATCTCGATCCGCAATTTCTGGCCCTCATGGACAACATCCAGGAGATGCTTCGGAGGCTCTTCAGGACGGAAAATCGTCTCACGGTGGCGGTTTCCGGAACGGGGAGCTCGGGGATGGAGTCCGCCTTCGTGAATGTTGTCGAGCCCGGGGACGAAGTCCTGGTCTGTGTCAACGGCGTCTTCGGCAATCGAATGAGCGATATCGTCGAGCGCATCGGCGGCGTCCTGCGCAGGATCGACCGGCCCTGGGGAGAGGTGTTTGACCCCGCCGAGATAGAGGAGGCCCTTGCGCGGCATCCGGATGTGAAGGTTGTCGCCATCGTACATGCGGAGACCTCTACCGGGGCCCTGCAGCCGCTGGAGGAAATCGGCGATCTCTGCCGCAAGAACGGCCGGCTGTTTCTCGTCGACTGCGTGACATCGCTCGGGGGCGAGCGGGTCGAGGTCGATGCGTGGAATATCGACATGGCCTACAGCGGCACCCAGAAATGCCTCAGCTGCCCACCGGGCCTTGCGCCCGTTACCTTCAGCGAGAGGGCGATGGAAAAGCTCAAGGCCAGGAAGTCGAAGGTCGTCAGCTGGTATCTCGATCTCTCCATGATTGAGAAATACTGGACCGAGGGAGAACGGGCCTACCATCACACCGCGCCCATCTCGATGAACTACGCCCTTCACGAGGCCCTCTGCCTGGTGCACGAGGAGGGGCGCGAGGTTCGCTGGGAGCGCCATCGCCGCAACAGCGCCGTGCTGGTGGCGGGACTCGAGGCGCTCGGCTTCCGGCTTTTCGCGCAGGAGGGGCATCGACTTCCGATGCTGAACGCGGTCTGGATCCCCGAGGGCGTCGATGATGCGAAATTCCGCAAGGCGTTCCTGGATGAGTACGATATCGAGATCGGCGGAGGACTCGGAGAGGTCGCCGGCCGGATCTGGCGCATCGGGCTCATGGGCGAGACCAGCTCCCGGGAGAACATCATGACCTTCCTCGGCGCCCTCGAGACCCTGCTGGAGCGTGATGGTCACGCCGGGAGCGTTGGCGCCGGGCTCGACGCGGCGGCCAGGGCCGCGGACTGAAGATGCCCGAGCGGCTTGCGGCGGGCGTTTCGCCTAGCTGTCGGCGCTGACGGTTACCGTGTCCCCGGCGGCGTAGCGGGTGACGGCCTTTTCATCGAGCTCAACCCCGAGCCCGGGTTCAGTGGGGACCATGAAGTTGCCCTTGCCGTCGAAGGAGAGCGGCTCGGTGAGGAGGTCGTGCTCCCTGATGAGGCGGCCGAAGATGTCGCTGGGCAGGGTGCAGACCTTGCAGGCCGCGGCCACATGCAGGTAGCTCGCCTCGAGCAGTCCGAGGTCGACCTCGCTGCCGTGCCAGAAGGGCATGTTGGCCACCTCCGCCACATCGCCGAGCTTCTGGACCCAGGCCATCGGGCCGTTGAAGTTGAAATAATCGACCGCCTCCTCCTGGATGGCGAGGATGACGTCCTGGGGTTTCTGGAAGAGCTCGGCGTAGGGAATCGCGGTGTGGAGCGCCAGGGGGATCGAGCTCTTCCGGCGAAGATGGCGCCAATTGCGCAGATCCCAGCGCGGTATGGGGTCCTCCAGGGTCCACACGTTGCCCACATCTTCGAGCCGGCCGAGGAAGGGGAGGATCTCCGCAGGTCTCTCCCAGCGAGTGTTGGGATCGATGATGACCCGGAAGTCATCGCCGGCGGAGTCCTTGATGGCCCGGCAGACGGCGACCGGGTCTTCATCGAGGGAGCCCTTGAACTTCAGGCAGTCGTATCCCAGCTCCCTGAACTCGGCGGCGGAGCGTCCCGCGTCCTCCGGGTCGCGCTGGCCGAACCAGGCCGAGCAATAGATCCTGTCGCGGCAGGCGCCGCCCAGCAGCTTGAAGGCGGGCACCGAGAGCGCCTTGCCCACGAGGTCGTAGATCGCGCACTCGAAACCGTCGTAGGCCCTGCCGTAGGGAATGGGAAGGTCGCGCAGGTTCATCTCCATGGGGTCGCTGCCGAGGAGGGATTCGGCAATTTCGCGCATGCGCGGCTCGCTCACATCCCGCAGGCTCTCGCCGATCCCGGTGATTCCGGAGTCGGTGTGGATCTTCAGGATCCACTTGACGAGGCTGTCGAACTGCACCGACCAGCCCTTGCTCGCCCCGACGCTGAGCATGTGAAGTGGGGCGGCCTTGCCCGGTGAATTGATCGCGTTCTCCCTGGCGGGCACCACGACCGGGGTCATCTCTATGCGTCGGATGATCATGGAGAGCTTTCGCAGGCGGCGCTCAAAGAGCGACCTCTTTCCACTCCGCCACGCGTTTTTCATGGATGGCTGTTCGGCCCAGGAGCGACATCAGCGTGGCGTGACGCCCGGCATCGACGTTGGCCAGGGGCTCCTTGTCCTCCCGGATCGATCGCGCGAAGCTCTGGATCGCCAGCTCGGTCGAGTCCTTCAGCGGCGGCAGGTCCACCTTGGTTTTCTTGCCGCTCTTGGTGACCGAAAGGTTGACCGTGCCTTCGAGCTCGAGGGCCTTGCCGGCATCGCCGAAGACGGTCATGTAGAGGCCGCCGAAGCCCGAGGCCGCGTAGATCACGTGGGTGTAGTTCAGGCGAATGTTGCCGGGGAACTCGTAGGTGACTCCGTAGGAGTCCATCATGCTGCGGCCCTTGGGGCGTCCCTCGAGCGCGTTGATGCCGCCGAAGCCAGCCGCGCGCAGCGGATGGGCTTTCAGCGCCCAGCAGAAAACGTTCATCTCGTGTACCGCCTGCTCGACGATCAGGTCGCCGGAGAGCTTGCGGTCCATGTACCAGCTCCCCTCCTTCTCGGGGTAGCCGCCGACGTGCCTGGCGCTGCTGACAAAGGAGGTCTTGCCTACGGCGCCGCCCTGGAGCTGGTCGACGAAGCCGAGGAAGCCGCTGTGGTAGCGCCACTGGAAGCCAATCTGGAATTTCCTGCCGGTCTTCTTGACCGCGTCATAGACCTTCTTGACTCCTTCGGGGGTCGGGGCCATGGGTTTCTCGCAATAGCAGTGCTTGCCCGACTCGAGAACGGCGACGGCGTGCTCGGGGTGGAGGTAGATGGGCGTGGCGACGAAGACGGCGTCGATGTCCTTTCTCGCCAGCAGGTCCTTGTAGTCGTGGATGCCGGCGGGCTTCATCGCGGCGCACATCCGGATGCCCCGGGCGCGGGCTTTCGGGTCGATGTCGCAGATGGCGTTGACCTTGAGAGTCGACACGGAGACGCTGCGCAGGGCGCGATCAAGCAGCGAGGTGCCGCGGCCGCCGACTCCGATCCAGCCCAGTCTCAGGAACTTATTGGCATCCTGGATGTTGGCCAGGGAGGAGGCCGGCAGCCCGGCGGCGATCACCGGGACACTCGAGAGCAGGCCGCTCTTTTCGATAAATTTTCGCCGTGACACGGCCTTCTTCGGTGTTTTCATGGGGGCTCCTGTTTTTCAATGTGTTGAATGTTTCGGGTAGACCATTGTGGTCTCCTGGGGTACTCAAGGCAACAGTTCGAACGCCGGCGACGGGATGGATATGGCGGAACAGATCAGCTTTTATTCAAAAAGCGATTGCCCACTGTGTGATACGGGACTGGTGAAGCTGGTGCCGCTGGCGGACAAGCTGGGGCTGGAGATAGTGAAGATCGATATTGAATCCGATCCCGATCTTCTCGAGCGCTACTGCTGGCGTATTCCGGTGGCGGTATTACGACAGGAAGAGCTGGGCTGGGGGAGGCTGTCCTCAGGCGCCCTGGAGCGGCGGTTGGGAGAGGTCCTGGCCTCATCCGGGTCACCCAAAACGTCCCCTGGGTCTCAGAAAGAAACATAACTTGTTATTTTTAAATGACTTAAAATATTTCCTGATTATTTTCCCAGAGGCCTTGTATAGAAGGCTACAGATGAACGTAGATTTTTCCCAGGCTCTGAAGTCTGGGTTTTTTCGTATCTACACCGAAGGATCCACAAAATATGCTCTCCAGACGGCTTTGTTAGAACCTAAGTCACTTAATTTAAATAAGTTATAGAAATATAGCCAAAAACCATTTTTTCACCTGCCTGGCCTTGTTCAGAGGGCTATAGATGAACGTGCATTTTCCCAGACATCCGTCTGGGTTTTTTTGTGCCTATTATGTTCTGATTGGCTTGTCTTCGAAGCCCCACCCTCGACAAGGCACGAAGCCCGAAAACTGCAAGGTCGTC
>JAKUSY010000227.1:3017-5575 GCA_022451445.1 Planctomycetota bacterium | reverse complement strand
TGACGTAGCAAATATTATATACCACTTTGTAAAGATTAACACCTGGCCAGTGGCCGTATGCACCGCAGAGGCGGGTAGAACAATTTCACCACTTCGTTTCCTTGGCCAGTGGCCGTACACATCGCAGAGGCGACGGCCCATTCACCCCCTACCCCCATCGCGACGAAGAATCGTAGGACGACCATCTGCCAGGGCGCCTGGGCGAACGCCGTCACACAGGTGAAGAGAGAATAGAACAGGATCGTGATGATCATCGTCTTCGTTCGACCGATACGGTCACTGAGGATCCCGAACAGCACGCCGCCGAGCGCCCCTCCCAGCAGAAAGCTCCCGAAGGCCCAGTCATTCCATCTCGACACCGCCGGGTCATCCGCGCCGACGCCGAGCAGGGCCGGCATCGCGTTGCGCATCGAGGCGACGAAGATCTGCCCCTCGAAGACATCGAACATCCAGCCAAGGGATGCGATAGTCAGCGCTAGCCACTGGTACCTGGTGATTCCCTCGTACCACTTCCGGTTGGAGCCGGGAAGCTCGCTCTTGCCGGTGTTCTCGCTCATTTGTCTCGACCCTCTGCGGAAACCCTCTTGGTTAGAGGACTCAGGTTAAGCCTACCGGCACGGATAGACAAGAGGGCGCAGGTCGCTTATCCGCGGAAAACCACCCCGGGGTTGGCGGGAGCAAGCGCCCGGGCGGCCTGATGCGCCGCGATGCCGAAGGCGACCGCGACGTTGAAGGATTCCTTCACCCCGCACATGGGGATCGACACGCGACGCTCGCAGGCATCGAGCACGAGCGGCGAGACGCCGGTAGCCTCATTGCCGAGCACCAGGCAGGGCCTCTCCGGCCAGCTGAAATCGTCCAAGCCGGAGGAGGTCTCTCCCGCCTCGATGACCACTGGCTCGTAGCCCTCCGAACGCGCCTGCTCGATGGCCTCGAGCACATCGGATCGGTACTCCCAGGCGACCTGCTCCTCGGCGCCGAGCGCGGTCCTGGTGATCTCCGCCCGCGGCGGCGCGCCGGTGATGCCGGCGAGCCAGAGCTTCCGGACGCCGCAGCCATCGGCGCTGCGGAAGATCGAGCCGACGTTCCACAGGCTGCGGATGTCATCGAGGATCGCGGCGAGGGGAAGGCGCTCAACCTGCGCCCCCGGGCCGGAGGCACCCTCAGCCGCGCGCGCGGGGGGCCGCGCGGCAGGACCGGCAGGCCGAGCCGTCATGCGCCGGCCGCACTCGATGCAGTAGATATTGCGACCGAGCCGCACGGCGGGAATTTCGAAGACCGCCCCACAAAGAGGAGCGGGGCAGCCGACCCTCTCCAGTTTCAGAGAAGGATCCGCTGCCCCGCCGCCTGTTTCATCACTCAAGTCAGGGCCTCGTGCTCACGTCCTCGTAGAGCACAACGGCTTTCGCCTTCATCTTCGTGTCGGCGTACTTCTTCACCCTGGTGATCTTCCTGAGATACGCCATGGCGTAGCGATTTTCACCAATGTCGGCGTACTTCTGCGCCTTGATGAAGATCTCCGCCGCCGCCATCTCGAGCTTGGTCGTCTTGTCCTTCTCGAGCTCCTTCAGGCGGGCCTTCGCCTTGGTGGCGTGGTCATGACCCTTGTAGGCCTTCTGGAGAAGATTGAGATTGGTGACGACGACATCGTAGTCGCCCTTCTTGACCGCCTCTTCCGCCTCGGCGAGATTGTTCGCGCCGAATTCCTCGAGGCGCTTGAGAGCTTTCTCGGCATCGTCGACAAGCGTATCATCCTTGGGCTTCTTGAGAAACTTGGTCAGCTCCTTGATGCCATCTCCAAGCCGGCCGCCGTTGACGTAGGCGCTGGCCTTCCTGAGATCACCACCGAGCTTCAGGGTCGGCCAGGGCCGGTAGTCCTTGACCAACGCTTCAATCTGCGGATCCTTCAGGCTGGCAGGATGACCCTCCCAGACGATACTGCCCTTGGTGTCGATCAACCAGGCATGGGGAATTCCCCGTGTCTCGTAACCCGCGCCATTACCGATGGCGATCAGGTAGTTGATACCCTTGCTCTTGATGAAGGGCTTGATCTGCGTGGCTGGTTCGCGGGTAACTCCCACGATAGACAACCCCCTGGGCCCGAACTTAGTATTGAGACTGTTCAGGTGAGGGATTGACTGGACACAGGGGCCTCACGTGGTGGCCCACTTCTCTACCAGGATCACGCGTCCCTTCAGCTTGCTCCAGGTGACGTCCTTGCCCTGGGTGTTGAGCCATACGGTGGGCTTCAACACGGGGGCGGGCGTACCCTTGGGGTTAGCCGAACGGAGCGTTGACCCTGCCATCGCGATGGCGGCCGCCAGGGCGGCAAAGGTCAGTACTCTTTTCATCGGTTACTCCTGTAACGGGTTTCGGTGCATTATCCAAGCCTGGATCGACTCTGAAACAGGCACCTGAATTGTAGTCGCTCCACCCCATGGTGCAAAACAACCATTATTACGCATTAAGCACGCAGGGGGTAACAGGCCGGTAAAAACACCCTATAACCGTTTCTCAGCCGAGAATAGGCGCCGCTCCGAGACAGATCTCATCTTTGT
>JAKUSY010000227.1:0-3000 GCA_022451445.1 Planctomycetota bacterium | reverse complement strand
CCAGGGCGCTGAGCTCGCAATCGTAGACCTGCTCGCTGTGACGGAGCTTTACCTGCAGCCCGCCCTCACCGGGCGCCTCGCTGATCCAATGCGGCTCCCCCACCCGGTACTCCCGGCGGCTGCACTCCGGCAGCTCCTCGGCATGAGACGCGTAAACGATATTGTCCTCTATATCCTTGCCGGAAACGAACCAGGGCCCCCCGGCGAGACCGAGCCCGCGCCGCTGCCCTACGGTATGGAACCAGAAACCGCGATGCTCACCGAGCTTCTCGCCGGTCTCGGGGCGGATGATGTCACCGGGCTTTTCACCGAGGTGGTGGCGCACGAAATCGTTGTAGCTGATCTTGCCGAGGAAGCAGATTCCCTGGCTGTCTGGACGGGCGCTGTTGGGCAGGCTGTAGCGCTCCGCCAGTGCGCGCACTTCGTTCTTGGGCAGCGCCCCGAGCGGAAATATGCACCTGGCCAGCTGCCCCTGGTCGAGGTAGCAGAGGAAATAGGTCTGGTCCTTGATCGGGTCGACTCCCTTCTTGAGCCAGTGGAGGCCGTCCGCCTCCTCGACACGCGCGTAATGCCCGGTCGCCACCCGGTCGAAACCATCCCCCGCCTCCTCGAGAAAGGCGCCGAACTTGACCCGCTGGTTGCAGAAGATGTCCGGGCTCGGGGTGCGGCCATCCTTGAGCTCCGCGATGGTATAGGAGACCACCCGGTCCCAGTACTGGCGCTGCAGCGGAACCACCTCGAGCGGCACGCCGGCCGCCTCGCAGACCTCGCGCGCGTAGGCGAGATCCTCCTCCCAGGGGCACTCGCCCAGGTGCTGGAGCTCATCCTCGAGCCATATCTTGAGATAGAAGGCCGTGAGATCGTCGTGCCCCTCTTCCTGCAGAAGCCGCAGGGCGACCGAGCTGTCGACGCCTCCCGACAAGAGTACTGCTGTCTTCATGGCGATTTTGAACCGACCAGCTTAACGGCTGCGGCGCGGCGAGCCAAGACGCCCCTGGTTGATTCAGGCCTCGGCGTCATCGCCTCCGCCGTCCTCCATCTCCGGCTCGAGCCCGCAGCCGAGACCATCGACGAGCCGGTTGGCGTAGGCGAAGAACCCGATCACGTGGGCGAGATCGAGGATCGCCCGGTCATCGAGACCCGCCTCGCGCAGCGGCTCGAGGTGTTTTTCAGAGATGGTTCCGGGATCGCGCGTGAGCGCGGCCGCGTAATTGCACAGCGCCCCCTCGCGTGCGCTCAGCTCAGCGGTGTGCCAGTCGCTCCTGACCGAATCGACCCATTCACTCCTGTCGGGAACCTCCGACCGGAGGCTCTCTGCGTGGCTGAGCACTCAGTAATGGCAGTTGTTTTCCTGCGAGACCACCGTCGCGACCAGCTCCCGCTCGTAGCGCTCCAGCGGCGAGGGTCCGTACATGACCGCCTTGTAGACGCCGACCCAGGCCGAGAGGGCGGCGGGGTTCAGGCTCGAGAGGCTGACCACGTTGGCCACCCCGCCCGAGCGTATGATGGCTTCATCGTATTCCTTCTTCAGGGGGCCCTCGGCGGCTTCCGGGGGTGTCGTCTCAATCCAGGCCATGTTTAAGCTCCTGTGGCTAATCAGCGAACCGTCTTCAGAAAAGCGACCAGGTCGGCAAGCTCCTTCAGCGTCATCAGCTCGTGCAGGTTGCCGGGCATCAGAGAGACCTGCTGGGGCTCCCGCCTGAGCACCGCCTCCGGTTTGATCTTCACAACCTGTCCGCCGGCATCCGCCAGCCGCAGGGAGCCGTCAGGATCATCGGCGAGCAGGAGCCCCGTACGCGGGCCCTCCCGGGTCACCAGCACCCAGGTGGTGAACTGCGGCGCGATCTCTTTCGACGGTTCAAAGATGGAGTCGAGCAGCTTGCCGGGATCGAGCCGGCCAGCCATCGAAAGATCGGGTCCGGCGAGCCCTCCCCTGCCGCCCAGGCTGTGACAGCTCGAACAGCGGGGTCCCTTCGGATGGAAGAAGACCCTCTCGCCCTCGGCCGGGTCGCCATCGGGGAGCTTCGCCGGGCGCCCGCTGAGCTTCACCGCTCCATCCAGCTCGCGAAGAAGGGCGGCGGAAGCTTCTGAAACCTTGACGCCACGAAGACTGCGGGCCGCCTCGACGCGAAGGACAGCCGGGCCGGACCGAAGCAGGCCCTCGAGCGTCTTGAGCTTCGCCTCGGCATGCAAAGACAGCCCGATGACCGCCTCACGGCGCAGGGCAAGCTCCCGCTTTTCATCAGCGGCGAGGCCGGCAAGAAGGTCGGCGGCAAAACCCATCCTTCCATCGCGCAGGCTGCGGACCATCTCGAGCCGCAACGCGGCCGAGGCATCCGCGAGGAAACCATCCACATGGTTCTTCTTCCAGCCGGAAAAGTCCGGCGACACGCTGCGCAGCGCCTGCCGACGCAGGATTGCTGGGCGCGATCCGTTCACCGCGACCTCGTAGAGAGACTGGTCGCGGCTCTTGCGGTCCCTGAGATGGGGGTTTTCACCGCTGAGAAGCCCCCGGGCCGCGAGATAGAAATCGAGCAGGTCGCGTGTCAGCGGGCCGCTGTCGAGCGCCTTGTCGAGCTCTCCAGCGAGCTCTTTGATCCCCGCCTCGCCTACCCAGCGCAACGCCTGCGCACGCACAGCGGGGTCTCCATCGCGAAGAAAGGCCGACACGATCGCCAGGGTCGTCTTTCGGGGTGGATCGACAAGCAGCGAAACCACACGGCCGATCCCTCCCATGCGCCGCAGGACCAGAAGGGCCGTGAGCCGGATCTTTTCATCGCTCGAGCTCGCGAGCGCTTCAAGCTGCTCGAGGGACCCGAGACGCGCGAGGGTCTGGAGGCCGGCGCTCCTGAGGAAGGGATCCCCCGTTTCCGCCGCCAGCCGCAGCAGCGGCCCCTCCAGGTCGGCGAGCTCATCGAGAGCGAGAATAGCCTCCATGCGGGCGCGCGGATGCCTCTCGAGGACTCCTTCTGAAAGCAGCGCGGGCAACCCCGTTTTCCG
>JAKUSY010000226.1:1358-5616 GCA_022451445.1 Planctomycetota bacterium | reverse complement strand
TGGGCCCAGGGCATGGCCCAGGGTTGGGGGCCCGGGTCAAGGCCAGGGTCAAGGCCAGGGCCAGGGGCAGCAGCCCGGCCAGACGTCTCCTTCGGGAAAAGGAGGAGGAAGCTCGAAGGGCGGCAGCTTCGCCGAGAACCAGGGCGTCAAGGACGGGGCGCTGCAGGTCATCCCCAGCATTCAGCAGAGTGACAGTCGGACGCCTAACGCGGGCGCCCGTGACGTGGACAGTCAAACAAGGAAATTGAAAACGGCAGCATGGTTCAGCAGGCTGCCTCCCGCTTTGCGAAAGGCGATGAACGCGCGTGCGCGTCGCCCTGCGCCGAGGGGTTACAGGGACAGGCTTCGCCGCTATTTCGAAAGTATCGATTGAGGCGGGGCGTTATTTTACTGAAGTAAACGAGGGATTTTTGGACGGAAAATCAGGAGGTTGAGTAATGGCAACAAGTGAGAAGATACCCGCCAAGGATGTAGCGGCGGTAAAAAAGTGTGAGGCATCCTACAACAAGATCCGGGATGAGCTTTCCAAGGTCATCGTCGGCCAGGATGAGGTGATCGAGCAGGTGCTGATCTCCATGTTCGCCCGCGGACACGCTCTGCTCGAGGGCGTCCCGGGACTGGCGAAGACTCTCCTGATCTCCTCGATCGCGGAATCTCTGAAGCTGAGCTTCAGGAGGATCCAGTTCACCCCGGACCTCATGCCCAGTGACGTGACGGGAACCGATATCATCCAGGGCGCCGGCGGGGGCAAGCGTGAGTACAAATTCCTGCCGGGGCCGATCTTCGCGAACATGGTTCTCGCCGATGAGATCAACCGGACTCCTCCGAAAACCCAGGCCGCCATGCTCGAATCCATGCAGGAGCGGCAGGTCACCGCGGGCGGAACGGTCCACTCCCTGCCGGATCCGTTCTTCGTCCTCGCGACCCAGAACCCGCTGGAGCAGGAGGGAACCTATCCGCTTCCGGAGGCCCAGCTCGACCGCTTCCTCCTCTACATCAAGGTGGACTATCCCAGCAGCGCTGAAGAATGGGAGATCGCCAGACGGGTAACGACCGGCCAACTGGGCGATATCAAGCCCGTCCTCACCGACACACAGATCATCGAGATTCAGAATCTCGTGACCCGGGTTCCTGTCAGTGACCAGGTGCTTGGATATGCCCACGCCCTGGTTCGGGCTTCCCGGCCGGGTGAAGAAGGGGTCCCTGATTTTGTGAACCAGTGGCTTGACTGGGGTGCCGGTCCCCGGGGAATCCTGACCCTCGTGACCTGCGCGAAGGCCAGGGCGCTTCTCTATGGCCGCTACCACGCCACCGTCGGTGACGTTGATGCTGTGGCGAAGCCCGCCCTGAGGCATCGGATCGCCTGCAATTACGCGGCGCACGCCAACGACCTCGACAGCGAGAGCCTGATCGACATGTTGCTGGACAAGGTAGACGCTGGCGAGAAGTACTCGCAGCCGGCGGCCTGAGGCAGCCAAAGATGGCCAAGAGCATACTCTCACGTTATATCGACCCGGAGGTCCTCGGCAAGATGAAGGGGAGCCCGGTCAAGCCGAGCGGCTTGGTCATGGGAAACCTCGCGGGGGCCCACAAGTCTCCGCTGCACGGGTTCGCCGTGGAGTTTGCCGGTCACAGGGACTACGTGCTCGGTGATGACATTCGTCACATCGACTGGCGTGTCTACTACAAGCGCGACAAGCTCTTTATCAAGCAATACGAGATGGAGACCAACTTCACAGCTCACCTTGTATTGGACGTCAGCGCCTCGATGCGCTACGGCGAGGAGGGCCAGCAGAAGCTGCTCTACGCCGCCCAGATGTTGACGACCCTGGGCTATTCCATCGTGAAGCAGAGTGACCGGGTCTCCATGGCGACCTTTAACGAGAAGGTCCTTGGCTATATCCCTCCCGGGAACTCCATGGCCCAGATCCATCGTATGACCGAACACCTCGACGAGATCGAGCCGAAGGACAAGACCGATATGTCCGAATGTCTCGCGGAGATCGCGGGGCGTACCGGCCGCAGGGAGATCGTCATGGTCTTCAGCGATTTCTTCACCGACGACCTCGATGGCCTCGAGAAGGTTCTCCAGAGGTTGAAGTATCAGCAGCACGAGGTGGTTCTTTTCCAGGTCCTCCACCATGATGAGCTGGATTTCAGCTTTGAGGGCATGATCAAGTTCATCGGGCTCGAGGTTCCCGATGAAATTCTCATGCAGCCAACGGAGCTCAGGAAAGCCTATCTCGCGGCTCTCGAGAGCTTCAATGATCGCTTCGAGGAGATCTGCCAGGCCAATAAGGTCGAACGTGTCCTTGTCGATACCAGCCGAGGCATGGGCGAGCTCCTGGTTGACTATCTCAACCAGCGGGGTCTGGCCAAGCGCTCCATCTGAGTCCCTTGCACCTTCTATGATTCGCGAAGGGTGTTTGACGGATCCTGTTGCACGGCCAGGAGGGTGGGGATCCAGCTTGCAAGAAGGGTGACGAGTGGAGTCGTCACCAGCACGAGCAGGAAGATGTCAGCGCTGGCCTTGAGCAGCTCACCCTGGGCAGTCGCGGGGATCTTTCCGGCCCAGGTGGCCACCAGGTGACCCAGCGGCAGGCCCACAAGGGCCCCGAAGACGCCTATGAAGAGGGCCTTGGAGAGGAATATGAAGTAGATCTGGGAGCTCCTGAGCCCGATGGCTCGAAGAATGCCAACCTCCGCCTGGCGTTCGCGGACGTTGAGGAAGGCGAGGAGGCCAATGAGCAGGGCGCAGCCGGCAAGAACGAGCGGGATGAGGGTGTCGGTGAAGGACTGCAGCTCGGCGTAGAGTCTATCGCGTTTCTGTCGGCGGTCCAGGAGGGTTTCATCCTTGCGTTGCTTCTCGGTGGCCAGGGTTTTTTCCGCCAGCCTGCGCGCGGCCAGGCGCTGCTCAGCCCTGGCGGTCGCTCGCGTTCCGCGCTCGATGACCTGTGTTTCCGGGAGGATAGCGGCGATCTCTTTGCGGATGATCGGCAAGCGGTCGGCTGAGCAATTGCATTCAAGCGCCAGGATCGCGTTGATCTTACCTTCCTTGCGGAGCATCCCCTGGGCCTTGGCGAGGTCGACCCAGATCGAGATGTCGTCCTTATTGCCCCGGGCCTTGTAGCATTTGTGGATCGTGAATTCTTCTCCCATCAGGGTGAGCTTGTCCCCCTCGGAGAGTCCAAGGCTCTGGTGGAGCTCGTAGCCCAGGACGGCGGATCCCTTGGGGACCGCGTCAAGAAGAGGTTTCTTGGGGTCCTTGTGCATGAGCGGCACCTCTCCCCGGACTCCGATCAGAATGACGGTTCGTTTCTTTTCCGGCCAGGTCATTTTCTGGGTGAGGCTCGGCAGGAGATGGTTGATCGTGACGATCTTCGAATTGGCGAGACGATGGACGTATTCCTCCGGCATGTACTTTGAGGCGAAGTCCTCAGCGTAGAGATCCGCCAGGTTCTGGTCTTTGGGCAGGATCAGGATGTTGAACCCGAGGTTCTTCATGGTCTTGCGGGTCTCGTCCTCGTGTTTGCGGGTAAGCTCGGCACGCCGCAGGGTATACTTCTTCAGCCTCGCTTCTTCAACCCGGGTTTCTTTCCGGAGGAGCTCCTTGGTGTCGTATTTGTGGTCCTTCAGCAGCCCGAAGGAAGCAATCACGCAGCAGGTCGAGGCGCAGACCGCCAGCAGGCTGGCGAAGAAGGATATCTTGCGCGAGGCGATCTCCCGGAGGATGAGATGTGCGAGCTTCATTGGGTGCGGTTCGCCTGGCGGGCTTATTGTTTTTTCCGGACGAGGAAGGTCATGCCCGCAAGGAGCGCGAGTCCGGCGATTCCAAGAAGAATGATATTGCGCTGAAGCGGGCTGTCCGCCGCGGTGGTTTTGTCGGAAGCGGGCGACTCCGTTTTCTCGATCCCGGCAACGGCCGGTGTAGCGGATTCATCACCACTGGGTTTTTCCCCCGCAGTTGACTCGTCGGGCTCGTCGGGCTCGTCGGGCTGGGTATCGGCGTCGGGGTCCGGCTCCTGCTGGACGAGATTCACCTTCGCCGCGGTTCCGCCCTCGGTAACCTCGGTTTCTTCGAGGTCCACGGCGAAGCCTTCCAGGCCGCTCAGGGGCGGCAGCTCCACGTCCCTGGTCTCGATCAGGCCTTCGAGGGAGCTTTCCCAATCCGCGCTCATCAGCAGGTCCGAGCCCGGGTTCTGCCTCTTGATCTGGCAGGAGCAGGCGCCGGTGAGGAATAGGGCCGCCTCGGTGATGT
>JAKUSY010000226.1:0-1312 GCA_022451445.1 Planctomycetota bacterium | reverse complement strand
CGATATAGGCCCAGAGGGCCCTGCCGCGGCCAAAGACCGGGAAGACCATGGGTTTGCCGCTTTCCTCCAGCAGGTCATCTTCGGTTCTCATCAGCTGATCGATGAGGCCCTTCTCCAGCGCGTCGTCGCGGGAAACGCGTATCGCGGAGAAGGCTATCCGGACCGGGAGCTTTCCAAATCGAACCTGGCTGTCGGGATCATCGAGATCTTCGGGTGTCTGCTCGGGAAGCTTCAGCTCCTTTCCGAGTTTTTCGAGGTGCGTGTCAAGCAACTTGAAGGCCTTGTCATCCAGCTCCTTGTTTCCTGACTCGAGACAGAGCCAGACCGCCGAATCGCCGGCGAGCAGCCGCTTTACCGTCTCTCGGCGGGCAGGTGAATCAACAAATATGTCGAAATCCTTCAGCGAGCTCCCGGCTTCGAGCTTGCCCGACCAGAGAGGAGTCGGGGAGCCGGTAAAGGGGGGCGGCATCAGGAGGATGCGGGGCAGGTCGGCCGCATCCTGCTTCTTGATGAGGGTGAGCAGCTCGGGAGGCGGGGAGTCGTCAAGGTCTACCGTGACGAGCTCGACGTTCGCCATGTTCTCTCCTTTACTGCGGTCGAAGGCATCGACGAGCTTTTTCTGCTCACTGTTCAGGGCGCCGCGGTGTACGACGATGGCCTGGAACAGATCAGGTTGCCAGCGCTCGAGCGCGTAGCGGAAAACCGGTACGGAGCAGGCATCGGCGCTTGTGGCGCAAGCCAGGACAAGCGATGCTATCGCCAGCAGTGAAAAGAAACCGGGCCTCATGGGGCGCGCTCCTTCGTCAGCGGGATCTGTTCTGGTGTCGGTCCAAAAAGCAATATCTACTAAAACAGTTTAACAGGAGATATCGTTGGTGGTAAGGGTTCTGTCTGTTCTGCATCCTTGCTGAAATGAAATAAAAGGCCGCTTTATGAGCACATGCTTGCGGAATCGAGGGCTGGTGTCCACGGGGATTCCTTTGTCGGCTATCTTATGCATGCTGCTCGCTCTCGGCTCAGCTGGGGCGGAAGACAAGGCGCCGGCGTCTGTGGAGGCTCTCTGGGCGGATATCGATCCCGGTGCCGAGCCGCTCGATGTCCGGAGCGTACGGCAGTGGGAGGAGGATGGTCTGCTCCTGGGCTATGTCACCTTCCACGTCGGTACCTTCAAGGGCAGGGCGGCACGAATAGCCGCTTTCTACGGGCGCTCCAGGGGAGGCCGAAAGCTGCCGGGCCTCTTGCATCTGCATGGGGGCGGACAGCGGGCATTTCTCCATGAGGTGAAATATTACGCCCGGCGCGGCTACGCCTG
>JAKUSY010000225.1 GCA_022451445.1 Planctomycetota bacterium | reverse complement strand
CTCCTGAGGGGGAGGGTCGTAGGCGAAGGTCAGGGAATCGCCGGCGCCACCGTCCGGCTCTATTCAACAGGCGAAATCGAAGTGCTCATGCGCCGGGTCGAGCGCATCGTTCCCCAGGGCGGGCAGATGCCGAATATACCCGCGCTCATCGAGGCGGTCAGAGGTGAGCTGGAGCGCTTCCGCAAGATGGGTATTGTGGTTGTCACCGATGATTCGGGTAACTTCGAATTGCTCGAGGGAGCTCCCGGCGGCTATTTTATGCTGACCATCGCCGATGGCTGGATCTTCAAATATGGAGATGTCGTCAGCCTCGACCCCGAGAGAATAGCGGATATCACCATCGAGCTGGAGCGCGGCAGCAGGATCAGCGGCCGGGTCGTCTGGACCTCCGGGCTGGCTGTGCCCGGGGCTACCGTCATCGCTGAGTACCGCCCTCCCGGTCTCCCCGGCATCGGCAAGATCGTCCGCCGTGTCCTGCGCATGATCAATGGTGAGTTTCTCAAGGGACCCTTTGAGGCCGTGACAGCCGAGGATGGGAGCTTCTCGCTCGATTCCCTGCCCGCGGGCCTCTACGATCTCGCCGCCAGCAAGCTCGAGGGCGTCGAGAGTCGCCTCGAGCTGGTGCAGAGCGGCACCGATGGAGCCGTGGTGGTGCTTGGCGGCCCGGCCTCGTTGCGAGGCTTCCTCGTAGATGACGACGATCTCCCGGTCGGAGGTGTCGTAATAGACCTCGAGCCCATCGAGGAGCGCATCACCCTTCCCCCGCTGGCGGCCGGCTTCGGCGACCTGGCCAATACCTTCAACCACTACCTGGGCTATACGCCCGCGAAGGCGCTCTCGAGTCCCGATGGGAGCTTTATCTACCGTCAGCTGGGCGCCGGCAAGTACCGCATCAGCATCCAGCAGCCCGGGTTGCTGCCGACGGTGAAGGAGGCCGTGGTCGATTGGGAAGATGCGGTCTCCATCGGGCTCGTCAGGGTCAACAGGGGCAAGACCATCTCGGGCATCGTCAGGTCGGAGGATGGCTCTCCCCTTGAGGGCGCGACCATCATCGCCACTCCCGAGAACTCGAACTTTCTGACCATGGGCACGATGATCAACGATTTCGCCACCGCGCGCCTGCAGGCTGATTCCGCGGCGGATGGGACCTTCTCGATCAAGGGCCTGCGCCGCAAGCGCTACAAGGTGAGTGTCACCAAGATGGGATTTGCCCCTGCCAGCGAAAAAAATATTCTCGGCGGTTCCGAGGAGCCTGTCGAGTTCGCTCTCAAGCGGGGACTTACCGTCAAGGGCCGGGTGCTGCTTGCCGGTGAGGAGGACCAGCCGCTGGCTGGCGCCAGTGTCGAGGCGAGAGGAGTGAGAGGGAGCACCGACAAGGATGGCTATTTTCTCCTCGAGGGGATCGTTCAGAGAGATCCCGATGGAGGAGGAGGCAATCCCTTTTCCTTCGGGGGTGGCGGTGAACGGCGCGGTAGCTCCCGTGGCCGGCCCCGGGGTGAAGATGAGGGAAATGAAGCCGGGGATGAAAACGGGCAGGAAGAAGAGGACCGTATCGACAGGGATTTCAGCGTTATGGCCAGCCACAAGGGCTACGCGGGGAACCGGGTCGAGATTCTCTTCGATGATGTGCCTGACCTGGTTGAGATAGAGCTTCGAAAAGCGCCCACGATAACCGGGGTCGTTTACGATCCGGAGGGAAAGCCGGCTCCGGCGTCTCGGGTGCGGCTGACCTTCCCCTTTCCCCCGGAGATGGAGAGCATGGGTTTCTTCGATACCAGCATGATCTTCCTCGCGGTCTCCGTAACCGACCGCAACGGGCGCTTCAGCTTCAGCGATTTCAGCAATCCCTCCAGGGGTGGCGAGAGCGAGTTCCGGGTGATCGCCGACAACGTGTCTTACGCCCGGGGCCAGTCTGAGACCTTCACCTATACCGCCGACTTTGATCCTGACAATCTCATCGAGGTTACGCTGGAGGCGGGGGGAACGATCGAGGGTGTGGTCATCAGCGGCGGAGAGCCGGTGGCCGGTGCGACCCTTCGCCTTCGCCGCTTCAGCGCAAGGGAACAGTCCCCGCAGGAGAAGATGTTCATAGGCATGCTCGGCCTCCCCAAGGGCGGCGAGGAGGCCCGGAGCAACTCCAGGGGCGAGTATGTCTACAGGAATGTCAGGATCGGGCAGTACGCCATGACCGCCGAGGTCGCGGGCTTCAAGGAATCCTCCGAGGAGAACGTGGTGATAGAGGGCGGCGACAGCAAGGAGGTGGATTTCGATCTCGATCCGGGCGGCAGCATCGCCGGCACGGTGGTCGATGTCACCGGCACAGCTGTCGCAGGCGCCCGGGTGCGTCTCCTGAAGATGGACAACCAGTCGGAAGATTTCAGGAACGCCCAGAAATACTTCGGAGGCTCCTACAAGTCGACGGTCACCGGGGATGACGGCAGCTTCAGCATCGATGGCCTTCCCGAGGGGGCCTATTCGGTTGTCGGGGAGAAGGGCGGCTATCGCAAGGAAGAGCTCGAGGGCGTGAGTCCGGGCGACGATGGAATCCGGATCGTTCTCGTTCTCTCCGCCGCGTTTGTGGGCAGGGTCACGGACCAGGCCACCGGCGCCCCGTTGACCAGCTACAGCTTGAGCCTGAGGAACGAAGCGGATCCTTCCAGGTCACGCTGGGGCGGCACGAGAGAGGTTAATGACCCTGATGGACGTTTCAAGAGGGAAGACATCGACCCCGGCCGCTACCAGGTCAAGTTGGCGGCGGGGGGCTACGTACCCTTTGCCACCGAGCTCGATATCGCCCAGGGTGAACGCCTCGAACAGAATTTCGTCCTGGTTCGCGCCGGCCGCCTCGGGGGCGTGGTGGTGGACCAGGCTACCCAGGCGCCTTTGCGGGGGGCCTTCGTGAAGCTGGTTCCTGATATCCGGACAGCGGTGACGGCAAGCCAGCCCGGCAAGGACAAGGGCGTTCCGCGCGTTGGACAACCGGCTGAGGTAGAGGTGGTGGACGAGGCGAAGGAGCGAGATGAAGACAGACGCGCATTGTATGATTACTACCGCAACACGAGCCTGGGCGGCGCCGAAAAAACGGCCGATGACGGCAGCTTCCTCATCGATACGGTCCCCGCGGGACCCCAGCGGGTGCTGGTCAGCCATCCGGACTATGTCCAGTTCGAGCGCGGTGGCATCGAGATTCCTCTCGGCGAGGCGATGGAGATGGAATTTTCCCTGTCACCGGGGATGCACATTTCCGGCCAGGTGGTGGATGATGCCGGGGTGGCCAGGGCGGGAATCGTCGTTTTTCTCCGTGGCGCCGTGGCAGACAATAGGTTCGTCCGCAAGGCGGATACCACCGATGTGGAGGGTCGCTTCCGGATCGAGGGGATCGCCGCCGGGCGCTATAGGGTATTTGCCAGGGTCCGGGGCGGGGGGGCCCGCTCCGAGCCGCAGACGGTTGAGCTCGACCGCAGCAGGGATGATTTCCAGCTGGCCCACCCGGCGAGCGGACGCAACTCATCCCCGAGGCCACAGGGGAGGCAGGCAATGACCCCCGCGATATTCAACCAGGCGATTCGCCGCGCTCGGCTCTCGAGCCGCCGCCGGATGATCCTACCTCGATTTTCGAGGCGTTTCGCGGCTGCCACTCGACGGAGCTGCTGACCGCGGCGGTGGCCCACTTCGATGTTTTCGGGAAGCTCGAGAGCGGCGCCCTCGATTCCGAGAAGCTGCGGGAGTTGCTCGGCCTCGCCGCAAGGCCTTTCGTCGTCCTGGCAACCGCCTTGAAGGCCATGGGGCTCCTTCGCGCCGGTCCGGCCGGCGAGCTCGAGCTGACCTCCCTGGCGCGGGGGCACCTGGTCGAGGGCCGGGAGTTCTATGTGGGAGACTATGTCCGGCTGGCCGCCGACAGTCCCTCTGTCCTCGAGCTGGTCGAGCGTCTTCGGACGGACCGTCCCCGGGGCAGCGCTCCCGACGAGGGCGGGGCGGCCTACATCTACCGGGATGGGATCAAATCAGCGATGGAGGATGAGGAGAAGGCGCGGTTCCTGACCATGGCCCTGGCCGGCAGGGCGTCGAATGTCGCTCCGCTCCTGGCCCGGGCGGTCTCTCTCGAGGGCAGCGGCCTCCTGCTGGATGTCGCCGCCGGCAGCGGGATCTACAGCGCCGCCTTGCTGCAGGCCAACCCCGGCCTGCGCGCCATCGCCTGGGAGCGCCCGGAGGTCGTCAAGGTGGCTCTCGACCTTGCCGGGGAATACGGCCTCGGGGAACGGCTGGAATGCGTCGCTGCTGATATGTTCACGGATGAGGTTCCCGGGGGAGTCGACACCATCCTCCTCTCGAACGTGCTGCACGATTGGGATGTCCCGGAGTGTCGTTCGCTGGTGAGGCGCCTGGCGCGGGCTCTGCCCCCGGGAGGAAAGCTGCTGGTGCACGATGTTTTTCTCAACGATGAGCTCGATGGGCCGCTGCCGATCGCCCTGTACTCAGCGGCGCTCTTCTCGCTGACGGAGGGCCGCGCCTATAGCGCGGCTGAGTACCGCTCCTGGATGGAGGAGGCGGGGCTCGCACCCGGGGAGCTGACGCCCACGCTGATACACTGCGGGGTTCTCCCGGGCGTCAAGAGCGATGGGGGCGGCCGCTGAAGGCGCCGGTGCAGGCAAATATGCGGCGGCGGGCCGCTACTTGCGCTTTTCGACGTGCCAGGTGTGCTTGCGCAGCTTGGGGCAGTATTTCTTCAGACGAAGCTTCAACCCGCGGCGGCGGCCGACGAGGTAATTGCGCTGTCCGCTCTCCTCGCAGGTCAGCCAGACCTGTTCAACACGGTCTTTCTTCTTGGCCATCTCGGTCTCCAGGAGCTTGATTCAAACAGAAAAGCATAATGCCCCGGGCACCTCGATGCAACGCCCTGTTGTCAAAACCGCCGGGAGAATCTCCGGCGTGGAGTTCGCCGTTTCGCCGCGTCATGTTCCGAATAACCGCTCCGGAGCCTAATTCGCGACGAAATTCACCAGGCTCTCAGGTACGGCGATCACCTTGCGTACCGTCAGCCCATCGAGAGCCTCGATGACCGCCGGGTCGTTGCGGGAGAATTCTTCGAGTCCCGCGGCGTCGAGGCCGGCCGGAGCGTTGATGCGGGCTCGGATCTTGCCCATCACCTGGATCGCGATCTCGACCTGGTCCTCGACCAGGAAGCTCGCATCGGCTTCGGGGAAGGACTCGTAGGTGATGCCCCCGGCATGGCCGAGCTTTTCCCAGAGCTCTTCAGCCAGGTGGGGCGCGAAGGGGGCGATCATCCTGACCAGGCCGTCGGCGACCTCGGCGGGAACGCTGTCGAGGCCCGTGAGGCTGTTGTTGAGCTCGATCATCTTCGCGATGGCGGTATTGAACCCCAGGGTGTCCATGTCTTCGCGAACGCCGGCGATCGTCTTGTGGAGGCTCTTCCTGAGGTCGTCACCAGGAGGATTGGCTGAGATCCGGAGCTCGCCGCTCTCTTCATCGACGAGGTTTCTCCAGAAGCGCTGGAGAAATCGATGCGATCCGATGATGTCGCGAGTATTCCAGGGCTTCGATGCCTCGAGCGGTCCCATGTACATCTCGTAGAGGCGCAGGGTGTCGGCCCCGAAGTCG
>JAKUSY010000224.1 GCA_022451445.1 Planctomycetota bacterium | reverse complement strand
GTGCGCGGTCCGGGCCGCCGAGTTGGGCTCCCTCGTACGTGAGTACACCGAGGCTCTCAAGAAGGTGACCGGTCCGTTGAATCAGCGCCCGGGCCGTGTTGTCATCCATGTGCTGCCGGTCCTCGATAAGATCGGCGCCCTGTCGACGACGGCTTCGGAGCGCTGGCTCGCGGCAGAGCTCGACAACGCCCAAACCGCGATCTACGTGAGGGAAACCATCCCCCGTGTCCTGCTTGCCGGCCCGGGTGAAAATGCCGCGATCATCCTGCTGCAGAGCCTGGGCAAGAGGCCGCCCAAGGTGCAGGAGGCTTGCCTGAGGGCCCTCAAGGAGAGTGAGGGCTCGCTGGGCCTCACCGAGTCGAAGCTGCTGCTTCAGCAGCTGGGCGCGAAGACATCGCGCCCGGGCGACGCGGGAGCCGCGAAGCGGCTCGAGCTGGCCATAGGCGTCCTCAGGAAAACCACGGACGAGGCCGCGAGGACCTGGCTGGGAGGTGAAGCTTATTCTTCGGTCGGGGGGAAAACGGACCGCCTGTACGTGCTGGCGCGGCTGGCCGCCGAGCTGAAGCTCGATGGCGCTCACGCCGAGCTCGTAAGGCTGGTTGGTCACCGGTCCCGGGAGCTGGCAATTACCGCTATCGAGGCCCTTGCGAGGATCGGAGTCGGAGATGCCTTCGAGGAGATCAGCGCCGCGCTCGACAGGCCGGGTGTCGATGTTCGTCTGCGAGCGCGGGCGCTCGATGCCCTGGTCGCATCCAAGAGAGGGATCGAGTTCGCGATCGGGGCCGCCTCCGGAAAGGATCCCGAGCTGAGGGCTGTCGCCATGGGGAGCCTTGCCCTGCGAGCCGCGGATCCGCGTGCCATGAAGATCCTGCTTGGCGGACTCGAAGACCTGGACTCCTCGGTACGCAATGTCGCCCTTCGATCGCTTCGGCAGGTTCGCGTCAAGTCCATGATCGGGGCGCTGATCAGGGTTGTCGACAGTCATCCCGACGAGAGCTTCAAGGTCAGGGCGCTGGAGCTGCTGGTGAACGCCTCCGGCCAGAACTTCGGCCTCGCCGCCGTCGATTGGATGAAGTGGTGGGCCCAGAGCGAGGCGGCCTTCGAGTTTCCCAAGCAGGAAGAGGAAGGCATCACCAGCGTCAAGAAACGCGGTCTCGAATACTTCGGTATCGAGGTCTCCCCCAAACGCCGTGGGTTGATAGCCGATATATCCAGCAGCATGCGCCGGATGGTGGCCGTCAAGGCCGAGAGCCTCGATGAGGAGGAGGAAGAAGAAGCCGCGGGGGGCGATGGGCGTACTCGTGTCGCCCCGGTAAAGAAGAAGAAAAAAAAGCAGGGCGGGGTCGTGGTCAAAGATGGCAAGGCGAGGAAGATCGATATTCTCAAGAAAGAGCTGACGCGCCTTCTGAAGAAGCTCCCCGCCGACACCTCTCTCAACATCATCACCTTCGATGCGACCTACAGGTCATGGCAGAAGGTCCTGCAGCCGCTGCGGGGCAGGGGCCGGGCCAAGGCCCTTGCCTACGTCGCCAGGATAGCCACAGGTTCCGGAACCAATGTCTTCGATACCCTGGAGTTCGCGCTCAAGGACAAGCGGGTCGATACGATCTATCTCCTTACCGATGGCCTGCCCACCAGAGGGAGGATCACGGCGCCCGCGGCGATCCTGGAGGAAATCGATGTCCTGAACCGGGCTCGCGGGGTGACGATTCACACCATCGCCTTCGGGGCGGAATCCAATCTCCTCATGCAGCTGGCTGAACGCAATGGCGGCCAGTATCGCTTCGTGGACAGGTACTGAAGACTGAAGGAACCAGGAGCCAGGCTATCGAGATGAAACTCCCGCGTTTTTTTCCCGTCCGGCAGTCTTTCCCGAGGCCCCGGGTCGACGATATCACCGACCGCGTCCAGGCCGAGCTGGAACGTGTCATCCCGGTTGAGCGAACTCCCCAGGGGGCGCAGATCGGAATTACCGTGGGAAGCAGGGGAATAGCCAATATCGCCGAGATCACCAGGGCCGCGGTGGATTTTTTCAGATCGCGCGGCGCCGAGCCCTTCATCATTCCCTCCATGGGCAGCCATGGCGGCGCGACAGCCGAGGGCCAGGCCCACCTGTTGGCTCATTACGGCGTCACCGAGGAAGGTGTCGGAGCGCCGGTACGCGCCGCGATGGAAACAGAACAGCAGGGAACCACAGCCGAGGGAGTCGAGGTCTACCTCGCGAAGACGGCGGTTGAGGCCGACGGGGTGCTGCTCCTGAACCGAGTCAAGCCGCATACGGACTACAAGGGGCCGATCGAGAGCGGCCTGGCGAAGATCTGCGCCATCGGTCTCGGCAAGCTCGATGGCGCGACGGAATACCACAGCCGCGTCTTTGATATCGGCCTCGGCGACGCCATCCGCAGCGCCGCCGGCCTGATCGTTTCCGGCGGCAAGATCGTCGGCGGCCTGGCGATACTCGAGAACGCCTACCACGACACCGCTGACCTGATCGGGGTCAGCGTCGATGGCTTCTTTGAGCAGGAGGCCGAGATCCTCAAGACGGCCTTCAGCCTGATGGGCCGCCTGCCGCTGATGGAATTCGACGTTCTCTACTGCCGCCGCCTGGGAAAGAATATTTCCGGGGCGGGGATGGACACCAACATCATCGGCCGCAGGGTCTATGGCTATACACCCGGTACGCCGTGGATGGAGGGAATGCCGGCCATCACCAGGATCTGCCTCAGTGATATCTCCGATGAGAGCGATGGCAACGCCGTCGGCATGGGGCTCGCCGAGTACATCACGCGGCGTTTCCGCGACAAGATTGACCATGCGGTCACCAATCTCAACTGCATGACCGCCAACTCACCGGCCGGCGGCCGTATGCCCATCGTGGTCGAGGATGACCGTGAGCTCCTCGAGGCCGGAATCAGGACCAGTCCGCGACGCTAGGACGGCCCGAGAATAGCTCTCATCAGGGCCACCCTGAGCCTGGAAAACGTCTACCTCTCCGAGGCGTGCCTGCCGCTCGTCGAGGGCCGGGAGGATCTCGAGGTTGTCGAGGAGCCCAGCGAGGTGGTCTTTGACGATGCCGGCCATCTTCAGCTCTCCTTCTGAGCGTCCGCATCCCGGCGTCCGAAACCGTATTCGGCCTTGAGCCTCCTGAAGTCGCCCAGGAGTTTTTCCTGTTCGGCGCGTGGCAGGTACGACCTCCTGTCGTAGAGGCGCCTGTAGAGTGGGCCGAGGTCCGGGAACTCGCCCTCGAGCCAGGAGAGGAAGGGTTCGCGGATCTCCTTTCGCAGGTAGAGAGCGTTGGGCAGGACGTTTCGAGCTTCCTCCCGGCGGGCGGCCTCGAAGAGCGGCCTGAGGACATCGGCGTCCGAGTTGATGGCGGGCAGGATGGGCATACAGAAAACGGTCGTGTAGATACCCGCCCGGCTGAGCTTGCCGACCGTCCTCATGCGGGCCGCCGGGGTGGGAGCGTGTCCCTCGAGCCGGCGGGCGAGGGCCGCGTCGAGGCAGGTGATGCTGACGTTGACCCTGACGTCATGGCGTCGTCCCAGCTCTGAGAGGAGCTCGAGGTCGCGAAGTATGATGGGAGACTTCGTCGTGATGGAGAACTGGAGCCCCTCGAAATGGAGCAATTCCTCCAGCAGGGAGCGCGTCACTCGCCAGTGATGCTCGGCCGGCTGGTAGGGATCGGTGGCCGTGCCGAAAGCTATCGGTTCATCGGCGAGGGCCGCCCTCTGCAGCTTCCTGCGCAGCGATCGAGCGGCTCCGCGTTTGACGAAGATCTTCTCCTCGAAGTCTCGCCAGCGGGGGAGATCGAGGAAGGCATGGGTGTAGCGGGCGTAGCAATAGCTGCAGGCGAACTCACAGCCTCGGTAGGGGTTGATTGTCCAGACGAAGGGCAGCCGTCCGTTGGCCGAACGGTTGAGGATCTCGCGGATGCGCAATTCGTGATACTCGACGCCAGGGCGGCAGCGCAGCGCCTCGGCATCCGGATCGGGTCTTCCCACCGCCGCTATGCCGGGTAGGAAGGAAAGCTGTCGGAATCTCTTCATGGCCTCTCCAATTCGAAGAGACCTCCCCAGGTGGTCCGACGATCATCGCAGGAACGGTCCCCGAATGCAATAGGAGGCGCTCCCGGCCCGTGGCCGGTTATTATTGTCTTCTCGCTTCGGCAGGAACTAGAATGGAGCCGGGATCATGGGTCATCCCTGCGGTTTCCAGGCGGGAATTTCGTTTTAGAGAGAAGGTCGTGCGCTACAGGTTACTTATTTGCGTTTTCCTGGGAATGAGTTGTTTCCCGCTGCGGGCGGGAGAGGACGAGGGGGAGCCGGAACTCCTGCGTGGTCCCTATCTGCAGGGGCTCAATGAAACCTCTGTCGAGGTCATCTGGCTTACCAGCGAGCCCATCGAGGGCCGGATTCGCTGCGTGGGCCCGGATGAACGAATCCTCGAGGTCACCGGTCCCTTGAGCTCCAACCACAGGCTGCGGCTCGATGGACTGAGTCCCGCCTCGCGGTATTCCTATTCGCTCTACCGGGGAGAGAACCTCCTCGCAGAGGGTGATCACCTGCGCTTTCGGACAGCTCCACCGGCGGGAGAGGGAACCCTCCGCGCCGTGGTGGTGGGAGACAGCGGCATCGGCTCAGTGGCGCAGGCCAGGGTCGGGGAGGTGATGGAAGGGCTCGAGCCCGACCTGTTCCTGCACACCGGGGATCTGCTCTACAGCCGCAGCCTGGACTCCGCGGTCTTCCTGCCCTACAGGAACCTGCTCTCGGGGGCCTGCTTCATTCCTTCGAGGGGGAATCACGATTTCGACCTGGCGCGCATGGGTCTCGAGTGGAGAGACGTCTTCACTGTCCCCAACGATGACAACGAGAGAACCGGGGTCTATTATTCCTACGACTGGGGCCCCGCGCATTTCACCGTGCTCGACTACATTTTTATCCACTCCGATTTTTCCGCCCAGCTGGAATTTATCGAGCAGGATCTTGCTGCGGCGCGCCAGCGGGGAGTGCGCTGGCTGATCATCTACCAGCACCTGCCGATCTATACCGCGGGGTCCTACGCCAACTACAGCCACCCGGTTCGGCAGCTCCTTCCCGAGCTCTGCGACCGCTACGGGGTGGACCTGGTCCTCTCCGGCCACGATCACAACTACCAGCGCTCCTACCCGGTGCGCGAGCGTGTGCTCCGCGATGGCTGGCAGGACCCGGTCTTCGAGAGGCCCCACGGGACGGTCTACATCGTCACCGGCGGCGGCGGCGGGGTTCTCTACGGCGAGCTGGACGGGGCCAGGGATCGTCCCTTCATCCACACCTTCCAGTCCGTTCATCATTGCGTCGTTCTCGACATATCGGCCGGAGAGCTTCGCACCCGGGCTCTCGACTCAGACGGCGAGCTCGTCGACGAGTTCAGGATCCGGAAGCAGGGTCTCCATCCTTCCCTGCCTTTTCTCAGGGGAGACGCGAACCTCGATGGCACGGTCGACATCGGCGATGCCATAATGACGCTGGGGTTCCTCTTCCTGGGCGAGAGCCTGCCCTGCCCTGCCGCTGCCGACTCTACCGGGGAGGGGATTCACCTGGTCATCACCCGGCCCATCTACACCCTGCGGTTTCTCTTCATGGGCG
>JAKUSY010000223.1 GCA_022451445.1 Planctomycetota bacterium | reverse complement strand
GAATACCCGCATAATACCGTTTTTTTTAGTTTTTCATCGGGTCGCAAGTGGGAATATAATTCTCGGATGGGCTGAGGAAGTTTTCTTCAGTGGGGCGCTCCCATGTGCCGATATTATTAATGTGCTTCTGCGTCAATTATGCGCAGGGCGTGTATCTGTTGAATTTCAGTATATTTGCGTTGGACGCGCAGAATAGTTGATTCAGCCCGGCAGCATTGATTGGCTGCGCGTTTTATCCAGGAGATTTTGAAATGAGCTCAGTCCGCACCAAGTACCTTCTTCCGGTTTTGATCGGCGCTATCTTCGGCGCCCAGGTGATGGCGTCAGCGGCCCTGGTGGACAACGGTGGATTCCAGCAGGCGCCTGTCCAATTGGACGACGATGTCGCCAAGGAAATCGCGCGGATCATCGAGCAGAAACACAAGGAGCTCATCAAGTCCATCACGAAGATGATGGGGGAGAAGATGGCTGCCCTGGAAAAGAGCATCGCTGAGCGGGACAAGCGGATTGCCAGCCTGGAGAAGGAGGTCGCCGGCCTGAAGCAAAAGCTGGCCGCCGCTCCGAAGCCAAAGCCGAAGCCAAAGCCGAAGCCCGTACCGAAACCGACCACTGCCTTTCTTGGGGTCGGTCATGTCGACAATGAGAAGGGGGCCCTGGTAACCACGGTCCATCCAGGCAGCCCAGCCGCGGCCGCGGGCTTGAAGGAAGGCGACGTGATCGTCGCGGTCAACGGCAAGAAGGTGGAATCCGAAAGCCTCGGCGGGGCGGTGAGCGCCCATGTGCCGGGCTCCAAGATCACGCTCGACTATCTGCGTGGTGGTGAAAAGGGCAAGGCGGAGGTCGCGCTGATCGATCGTGATGCCTTCTTCGCGGCCCGCTCCAGCAAGGATCCGGAGAAGAAGGAACCCGGCCATATCGTGCTTTGTGTGACAGTCGAGGAGGACTCCGATGGTGTCTTCGCCTTTAAGGTGGAGAACGGGTTCACCGGCAAGGCCGCGGGCATGCAGAAGGGTGACCGGATAACGAACGTCAACGGCAAGGCCGTCAAGAGCCTCGATGAGCTCGAGGCTCTGCTCAAGAAGGTGAAGTCCGGCGCGGAGGTCTCGATGCGCCTGGTGCGTGGAGACGAGACCATCGACGTGGTGGTGATCGGCTCTTCGGACAAGGGCGGGGCAAAGCTCGTCAGCACCAAGAGCACGAAGGCGGAGAAAAAAGAGACCACGCCTGCGAAGCCGCCCGCGGAGAAGAAACCGGATCCTCCTGTCGAGAAGAAGCAGGAAGAAGCGGGCTTTCTAGGCGTGGGGGTTGGTCCGGTGGAGGGCGGTCTCGAGGTTGAGATCGTGGTGCCGGACTCGGCGGCTGCCGCCTACGGAATCAAGGTGGGAGATGTCATCAGGCAGGTGAACGGCAAGAACACCACCTCGATCGATGAGCTCAAGGCGGCCCTCGGTGGAGCGCCTGCCGGGGGCAAGGCGAAGGTCTTGCTCAGACGCAAGGGTGCGGATGTCACCCTCAATCTGGTGCTGGGGGCGCGTGGCGCGAAGGTGGAGCCTCCGAAGTCCAAGCCGGCGGCTGCCGCTCCCAAGCCGAAGGAGAAACCTCCCGAGAAGCCGAAAAAGAAAACCGAGGTCCGGGGAACCCTCGGGATCCACGCCCGGCAGACAGGCGAAGGGCAGGTGGTGATCACCAGGGTTCTGCCCGGTGCCGCGGCGGAAAAGGCCGGTATCAAGGCGGGTGATCTGATCCTGAAGTTCGGTGACAGCAAGGTCTCCAGCCTGAAGGACCTCCAGAGCGCGCTGGGTCCCCTGCATGCCGGCAACTCGATCACCGTGAGAATCCGCAGGGGCGACGAAGAAAAGGACATGAAGGTAACACTCGGCGAGCCGCTCTCCAGCGGGGACGATGACTGAGGCTCCGTGGCCTTTCGCCAATGGAGGTGGCCTCGGTGGAGGTCGGAGTCGGCTGTTCAGGGCCAGCTCCGGCTTTCCCGTTGATGGTGGTGACTGAAAGGTGATGAAGGAGCAGCACAAGAGCGCGGTCTACCTCATCGGGTACCGGGCCAGCGGCAAGACGAGCGCGGGGCGCGCGGTCGCCTCGGCTCTCGCACGTCTGTTCGCAGACACCGATCGCCTGATCGAGGACTCTGCCGGCAGGGATATTGCCTCTATCTTCAGGGATTCCGGGGAGACTGCCTTCAGGCAGCTCGAGTCCGAAGTCCTGGAGACGCTCAGCGCCCGCGCCCTCGCTGGAGAAGAGCTGGTGGTGGCGACTGGAGGCGGTATCGTGCTGAGTGAAGAGAATTGCGAGCGTATGCGGAAGACGGGCCTGGTGATCTGGCTGCGGGCTCCCGCCTCGGTGTTGCGGGAGCGTATCGAGGGAGATCCCGGAACCGTTCGAAACCGGCCGGCCCTGTCGGGAGACAGCGCCGTGGAGGAGGTTGAGGATGTCCTGGGGCGGCGGTATCCTCTCTATGACGCCGCTGCCGACCGCATTGTGGACACAGCGGAGCTTGACCGGGAGGAGGTCTGCGCGGCGATTGTCGCGGCGATAATGGAGAACCCGGAATAGATGTACGAAATCCTGGTTGTCGCGATCACGGTGGTTTTCGGGCTCTGCGCGGGCAGCTTTCTGAATGTCTGCATCTGGCGCCTGCCGCGCGAGGGCCTCAGCGTATCGAAGCCAAGGAGATCTTTCTGTCCGTCCTGCGAAGCGAAGATCTCCTGGCGGGATAATATTCCCGTGCTCAGCTGGCTCCTGCTGCGCGGCCGTTGCCGGGCCTGCGAAAAACCGATCTCGATTCGTTACCCGCTTGTGGAGCTTCTCACCGCGGCGGTTTGCGCCCTTGTTGTGTGGAGGTTCCATCTCCAGATTCAATTGGGTGTGCTTGAACAACAACCGGGCCTCGGTGTCGTCGTCAGCTGCATCGCCCTGCTGGCCCTGGTCTGCGCGTTGCTGGTCGCGGCGTTTGTCGATGCGGATCTGCGTATCCTCCCCGACGAGATCACCGTTGGCGGTATGCACTTCGTCCTATTGGCGATGCTGGTATTTCAGGACCTGAGATTTTCGCTGGCCTCAAAAGCGGCGGAGCGGGCCCTTCCCGGCAACCTGGTCCCGCCCTCGATCGACACCACCGGCGGGCACAGTATTACGTCGATGGTTGAGGGGGCCGTGAGGGATGCCCTCGGGGGTCTTTCCGGGATCCTGCCCGGTTGGGAACTTTCGACTGGCCCCGCTATTGCCGTGCTCGCCCTGCTGGTTCTCTTCTTCTTCTTAAGCGGCAGCTTTTGCTATCACCTCTATCGTCGCTGGCGCCTGCCGGATGAGTCCAATGGCTTCTTCGACGTCAGCCTCGCGGGGCTTTTGTGCGCTCTCTCAGCCGGATTGCTCGGCGCGCTGTGCGTTCTTCCGGGTTTTGAAGATTCGCGGATCGCTTACAATCTCGCCAGCACCTTGCTGGGCATGTTGACCGGAAGCGGCCTGGTCTTCCTCATAGGAGTCGTCGGTACCTTTGTCTTCCGGAAGCCGGCCATGGGTTTTGGAGATGTGAAGCTCATGGGATTGCTGGGAGGCCTGGCCGGCTGCTGGGGCGCCTTGACTGCGTTCTTCCTGGCCTGCATTCTCGGCTCCATTGTCGGCATTCCCAGGCGGCTGATTTCAGGAGATCGGCACCTCTCCTTCGGTCCGTTCCTGATCATCTCCGGCGTTTTCGTATACCTCTGGCCGGATGCGGTGGATTCCGCCCTGGATTGGTATAGTGGGCTGTTTTCCGGCTGATGACGGGGCCCTGGCCGCCTCTCAAGGGGCGATAAGGTGTTTTTTCGTCTAGTAGCTTGCCATTTTGATAGTGCTTTCGATAAGCTAAGTGCGGGCGTGGGAAGCGCCGGGCAAAAAGAGGCGGAGTGAAGAGCCCCCTGCCTCGCCTCGGATGGCTTTCCGGGCCCATGCAAGAGGACTTTTCAGCGATCCTGGCCGGGACATCGGGAAGTGTATTCCCGCAAGGCCGGATGGATCTAACAGGAGAAGATAGTGATGAGCAGGAGCTTTTTTTCCACACTTGCTCTGGTTTGTTTTCTGGGGCTGTTGACTTCGGGTTGCGCGATTCCCGGTTTGAAGGAAGCCAACCAGAGGCTCAAGGAGCAGAACGACCGCCTGGTGAGCGAGAACAACCGTCTTGAGCAGGACTTGGCATCTTTCCGCAGCGGTGGAAGCCCCGGTTTGGCAGGTGGCGAGGATACGCCGGAGAGAAGAGCGGAGGCTTCCGATCTTCTGATCCCGGATGGCGACGGCATCGGCTCAAATGTCCAGGTTGAGCGAACGGCGGAGGGAATCAGGATGACCATTCCGCACCGGGTTTTCTTCGATCCCGGACGGACCCAGCTCACGGGCACGGGGAAGGGAATTCTCCAGAAAATCGCCCAGGTACTCAATGCGGCTGATTACAGCGATAATACGGTCCGGGTCGAGGGGCATACCGATGATGTTCCCGTCAACAAGGTTCGCGAAAGGTATCCGACCAATTGGGAGCTGTCCACGGCCAGGGCCTGCTCTGTTGTTCGCTACCTGGTCGACAAGGGAGGGGTGACGAAGTCCCGAATATATCCAGCCGGATTCGCTGATACCCGGCCGGTTTCCGATGGAAATTCAGCCGATTCACGCCAGAAGAATCGGCGTGTCGAGATCACGATATTGAATCAAGGGGCCTGACGGCAGAGCAGGCAGCAGGGTGGAGGAAACCGCGGGAGATATAAATCTTCCGCGGTTTTTTTTTGCTGCGCGTGAGCGGCGAGGCGAGCCGATCCGGGATTGTCAACATCCTGGACAGCGGCGACGTCTTTTCGTCAAAACGCTATCGAGATGATATTCTTTTCGGGTTTCGCCCCTGTTCGGGCAGGGTCGCTACCGGGTAATGGAAAAAGAGTATGGGGTTAACTTCAGTCTCTAGGGAGGAGACCTATGTCTTCGTTGGATAAGTTGGCGGGCCAATTGGTTGAAAAGGGAGGCTCGGACCTGCATATCGCCGCCGGTTCGCCGCCCATGATGCGCATTGACGGCAACCTCGTGCCTTACGGGGAAGAGCAGCTCACCGCGGACCTCACCAGGAAGCTGGTCTATGAGATTCTCACCAAGGAGCAGGTCGAGCGTTTCGAGGAGGACCTCGAGCTCGATATGTCTTTTGGAATCGAGGGGCTGGGAAGATTCCGGACCAATGTCTTCATGCAGCGTAACGCGGTCGGCGCTGTATTGAGGGTCATTCCCCAGGAGACGATTCCCTTCGCCGAACTGGGCCTGCCCCGGAAGGCCTGTGAGCGGATCTGCGGGCTGGGCAAAGGTCTTGTCCTGGTGACTGGAGCTACCGGCAGCGGGAAGTCCACGACCCTGTCCTCGATGGTCGATCACATCAACTCATCGAGAAATGAACACATCATGACGATCGAAGATCCCATCGAGTACATCCACCCGAACAAGGGATGCCTGGTGAACCAGCGGGAGGTCGGAACCGATACGCATGGATTTCAGAACGCCCTGCGGACGGCCCTGCGTCAGGACCCGGACATCATCATGGTTGGAGAGATTCGTGACCAGGAGACCATCTCCGCGGCGCTGACCATCGCCGAGACAGGCCACC
>JAKUSY010000222.1 GCA_022451445.1 Planctomycetota bacterium | reverse complement strand
CGGGCGCAAGGGCCTGAAGCCGATCTTTGACTTCATCGAAACCGCCGGCGACAAGCCGTTCTTTATCTGGTACGCGCCCTTTCTTCCCCACACCCCGCACAATCCTCCCGCGCGGCTGCTGTCGAAATACAAGGCGGAGGGCAAGTCAATTCACGTGGCCCGCTACCAGGCGATGTGCGAGTGGTTCGATGAGACCTGTGGCGAGCTGCTGGGCTATCTGGACAAGAAGAAACTCAGCGACGATACGCTCGTCGTTTTCGTGACCGACAACGGCTGGATTCAGAAAGAGAAATCGCGCGGCAGCGATGCGAGGTCCAAGCGTTCGCCCTTTGATGGAGGCACCAGGACCCCGGTCATGTTGCGCTGGCCGGGCAAGCTGAAGGCCGCCCGCCACGATACGCTCGTCAGCAGCATCGATCTGGCGCCGACGATCCTGGCGGCCGCCGGTCTCGAGGCTCATCCCGAGATGCAGGGAGTCAACCTGCTGGATGTCTGCGCGGCCGGTGGGAAGAGCGCTCGGAACAAGATATTCGGAGAGATCTTCGAGCACGATGTTGGAAAGATCGATGACCCGGTTCCAGGCCTTCTCTACCGCTGGTGCATCAGCGGGCAGTGGAAGCTGATCCTTCCGCACCGCGGCAGCCAGGTTATTTCTCGTAAGCGGAAATCTACCTACCGGGATCCCATCTGGGCCGCTCCCCAGCTTTTTAATCTGGGCGCAGACCCGCACGAAAGGAGCACCCTGGCGGCGGCGGAGGCCGACCGGGTCAAGGCTCTAGGTTCCGATATCGAGAGCTGGTGGAAGGTGGAGAAGCCCTGAGATTCGCTGGTTAGGCGGTCTCTCGCCTTCCAACCTGTCGGGAGCGGCCACTCCCCTTGATTCAGCTAAGTAGCACGATTGGACAATATGTCATAAGATATTCTGCTTGTATGAATAACGGCTTTTTCCCAGGGGCCCCGTGGGGCTGGATTTGGATTCTTGAAACACGTACGCAACTTCTGCATCATCGCTCATATCGACCATGGAAAGTCCACGCTCGCCGACCGCTTGATTCAGGCCTGCGGCGCCGTTGATGACCGAAAGTTTCGTGACCAGATTCTAGACAGCATGGATCTCGAACGTGAGCGGGGCATCACGATCAAGAGCAATACGGTCACTCTCGAATACACTGCCGCCGATGGCGAGACCTACCAGCTCAACCTGATCGATACGCCCGGGCATGTCGATTTTTCGCACGAGGTGCGTCGCTCCCTGATGTCGTGCGAGGGAGCTCTCCTGCTGGTGGATGCATCCCAGGGCGTGGAGGCCCAGACGGTCGCCAATCTCTACCTGGCCATGGAGTACGAGCTGGAGCTGGTGCCGGTGATCAACAAGATCGACCTGCCGGCCGCCGATATCGACCGGGTGAGTGAGGAGATCGATGCCGACCTCGGGCTCGATCCCTTCGAGGCTATCCAGTGTTCCGCCAAGAACAATGTCGGTATCGATGAGGTGCTCGAAGCGATCATCGGGAAGCTGCCGCCCCCGGACGGGGATCCCGAGGGGCCCCTCAAGGCACTGGTCTTTGACGCGCAATACGATAAGTACCGGGGTGTGGTCATGCTGGTGAGGGTGCAGGATGGTGTTATCAGGAAGGGACAGTCCATCCGGCTGATGCACACCGGGGCCGATCATGTGGTTGAGGAGGTGGGCTACCTGAAGCTCGAGAAGGTGGCGACGGGTACCCTCGCGACTGGCGGCGTCGGCTACGTGATTGCCGGAATCAAGACGATCCAGGACATCAACATCGGCGACACCCTGACGGAGACCGAGCGGCCGGCGCAAGAGCCGATCCCCGGCTACAGGGATGCGAAGCCGGTCGTCTATTCCTCGCTCTATCCGATGTCCAGTGAAGATTACGGAGACCTTACCAAGGCTCTCGACAAGCTGAAGCTCAACGACGCGGCCCTGACCTTCACCAAGGTTTCTTCCGCCGCTCTCGGCTTCGGCTTTCGGTGCGGTTTCCTCGGCCTGCTGCATCTCGACATCGTCCAGGAGAGGCTCGAGCGTGAGTTCGGGATGTCCCTGCTGCTGTCGGCGCCGACCGTGCAGTACGACGTCACGCTCACCAACGGCGAGGCCGTAGAGGTCGACAATCCGAGCTTCTTCCCCGATGCGGGGGATGTCGAGTGCGTCGAGGAGCCCTATATCAAGGCCTCGATCATGATCCCGGAGAAGTTTCTCGGCGCCGTCATGGGGCTTTGCAGGGAGCAGCGCGGCGAGAAGACCCAGTTTGACTACCTGGCTGTGGGCCGGGTGGAGGTCACCAGCGAGATGCCCCTCGCCGAGGTGCTCTTTGATTTCTATGACAGGCTCAAGACGGTAACGCGGGGCTACGGGTCTTTTGATTACGAGGCGCTCGACTATCGCAAGACCGACATCGTCAAGGTGGACATCATGGTCAACAAGGAGCGCGTGGACGCGCTCTCGCAGCTCGTCCATCGCGACAAGGCCCGCGCCCGGGCGTTGCATTATTGCGACAAGCTCGCCGAGACCATTCCAAAGCACCAGTTCAAGATTCCGATCCAGGGAACGATCGGCGGCACCATCATCGCCCGCAAGACCATCAACGCCTTTCGAAAGGACGTCACCGCGAAGTGTTACGGCGGCGACATCACGCGTAAGCGCAAGCTGCTGGATAAGCAGAAGAAGGGCAAGCAGAAGATGAAGATGGTCGGCTCCGTCGAGATCCCGCAGGAGGCCTTCATCGCGGTCCTCAAGACGGAAAAGGAAAAGTGAGCCCGGCCGTCGCCGCCGGGGCGGGACTCTATCTGCACATTCCGTTCTGTTCCGCGGTCTGTCCCTATTGCGACTTTGCCGTCCTGCCGACCGCCGCTGCTTCCAGCCGCCGCTATGTGCGGGCCCTGATCGGCGAGCTCGCGATGCTCGCCGAAGAAGAGCTTGCCTTCGACACCATCTATTTCGGTGGCGGAACGCCCTCGGCCCTCGCCGCGGCGGACCTCGAGGCCGTTCTCAAGGCGGCCCGAGGCAGGCTCGCGAGCGCGGAAGATGCGTGGCTGGCGATGGAAGTGAACCCCGAGGATGTTTCTCCGGCTGCGCTCGATGGATGGCGAGAGCTCGGCGTCAGCATGCTGAGCCTCGGGGTGCAGTCCTTCCAGGAGGAAGAGCTGCGCTTCCTGGGCCGTCGCCACAGCCCCGCCGAGGGTGAGCGCGCGGTGCGAGAAGCTCTCGAGGCGGGCTTTGACGTCGTCTCGGCGGATCTCATCTTCGGCCTGCCGGGACAGGAACCGGGCCGGCTCCTGGACAGTATCCGGAAGCTCGTGGAGCTCGACCCACAGCATATTTCCTGCTACCAGCTCACGGTTCACGAGGGGACCCCGTTTCACCGCAGGCGTCTGCAGGGTCGGCTCCTGGAGCTTGGCGAGTCCAGGCAGGGGGAGCTCTACGAGCTGGTTCACACCGAGCTGTCCTCGGCGGGTTACAGTGCCTACGAGGTGTCGAACTTCGCGAAGACGAAGGCTGGGCGCTCACGCCACAACCAGAAGTACTGGGATCATACTCCGTATCTCGGCGCCGGGCTCGCCGCCCATTCCTTCTCTGGCCGCCGCCGCTGGTGGAATGAGCCGGGCTTCGAGGAATACTGCGGCAGGGTGGAGGGGGGGGAGCGGCCGCTGGCCGGCAGCGAAGAGCTGAGCGATGCGGAGCTCGCGCTCGAGGCGGTAATGCTCGGACTGCGGCGCAGCGCCGGGCTTGACCTGGAGCGTCTCAGAACCGTTTACGGCGTCAACCTCCTGGAGCGAAACGCGGCTCTCATCGAGAGGTATGTAGAGGATGGGGTCGCGGTAGCCGATGGACGGCTGCGGCTGACCTCGCGAGGTTTCGCGGTGGCCGATGCGGTGGCCCGTTCTCTGGACCTGGGCCTCGACTGAGCGCCCTCAGCTGTTGTAGCCAAAGAGCCAGGAGGCCCTGTCGCTACCGATGTTGCGGACGCTGTGGGTCGCGCCGCGGGGGATGAAAAGTTCCTCGCCGGGCCGGGGGTGGTGTGTCCGGCCGTTCACCTCGAACTCCAGGTTTCCCTCGATGACCATCACCAGCTCGTCAGTGGAGTGGACGAAGTCGTTCCACTCCCGTCCTGGCGGATCTTCCCAGAGCTCACAGCTGAACCCGCGGTCCGCCCAGTCTTTCCTGACGGCGTGTGGATCTACAGGCTGCTCCTGCATGGTTGTTCTTCTTTCGGGGGATGGAGATCGCAGAAAGATGGCAATCGGACGGCTGCGCCGACAGTATAAACGGGCCTCTCCCGATTCTGAAATCCGCAGCTCACCCGAAAATGAAAATGTCCCGCCACGTTCTTTTCATCTTCCTGCTCCTGGCGCTGGCGCCGCTTGTTTGCGGCGATGCGCCAGCCGATGCGGACGCCGTGAAGGAAAAGACCCCCGGGGGCAACGGCACGAAGAGGCTGGGCGCGAAGCGTTATGACGAGGTGTGCTACGCGACCACTCACAACGCCATGAGCAATAGCGATGAGGGCTGGCTGTTGCCGAACCAGACGCATGGTCTCAGCCGCCAGCTCTCTGATGGTATCCGGGCCTTCATGCTGGACGTACACGACAAGGAGGGGAAACCCTACCTCTGCCACAGCCGCTTCTTCCTCGGCAGCCGTCCGTTGAAGGCCGGTCTCGCGGAGCTGACCGCCTATCTGAAAAAAAATCCCCGCGAGGTACTCACGATCATTTTTGAGAGCTATGTGAGGCCGAAGGCTCTCGAGGGCGCCTTCAGGGAGAGCGGCCTGTTGCCCTACGCGCACAGTCAGCGCAAGGGCAAACCCTGGCCCAGGCTGGCCGAGATGGTCGCCTCGGGCAGACGCCTGGTGGTCTTTACTGATCGTGGCGGGGGAGAGCTCCCCTGGCTTCACCGGGTCTGGGATTTCTGCTGGGAGACCCATTTCTCGGCCCGCCGCCGGGAGGACCTGGCCTGCGCGAAGAACAGGGGCTCCTCAAAAAACAGCCTCTTTATTTTCAATCACTTCCTGACGCGACCGGTCGCATCAACGAAGCTCGCCGACGAGGTGAACCACAATCCCTTCCTCAAAAAGAGGGTCGAGGAGTGTCGAAAGGCCTCCGGCCGGCTGCCGAATTTCATAACGGTTGATTTTTATGAGCGTGGCGATGCCATCGAGGTAGTAGATGAACTGAACGGTATTCGTTAGATTGGAGGTGTTTTCCGGGGGCGGGACTCCGTCCTGACAATGTTCGCCGGCTTTGATTATAATCAACAGGAATTCCCGAGCTGGGCCCTCCCGGCCTGCAGGACTGTTTAAAGGACCAGATGATGCGAACCGCTTCAGGAACCTCTTCTCGAATGGTTTTGACGTTAACGCTCGCCGTCCTCTTTTTCGCTGCCGGCTCCCTGATGGAGGCGGCCGAGCCAGCCATCGAGTTCAACCGCGATGTGCGCCCCATCCTTTCCGACAAGTGCTTCGCCTGTCATGGTCCGGACAAGGGCCAGCGGAAAGGGGATCTCCGCCTCGATGTCGAGAGCGCGGCTCTCGCCGAGCGCGAGGGTCGCCGCGCGATCGTCGCCGGCAAGGTGAGTGAAAGCGAGCTCTACAAACGGATCACGCATACCAGCAA
>JAKUSY010000221.1 GCA_022451445.1 Planctomycetota bacterium | reverse complement strand
CGACAAGCTGAAAAGCCTGCCCGGAACCCACATTGTCCCCCCGACCGTTCCCCGAATCTCAACCGCGGGAGGCGGTCGTCTCTTTTTTCTGCAGCCGCTTTCTGAGCCGCTCGTAGCCCCTGCGGCAGACCTGGTTGGTCCGGTCAAGGTCCCTGACGACCCTCAGGTATTCTTTGACCGCCCGGACATCCTCTCCCATCGACTCGTAGACGACACCCAGCATCGCCCTCAGCTCAGCCTCGATCGGGTTCTTTTCCTTGAGCTCCGTGCTAGCCTTGAGGGTCTGCAATCCCCGACGGAGAGCGACCACGGCCTTCTTGGGCAGATCCTGGAGGCGATACACACGGGCATTTTTAAGAGCGAGCCGGATGCTCTCTTTCTCGAGTTCTTCTCGAACCAGCAGGGCGTTTCGGTTGTGAGCCCTTCTCTCGAACGGAAGATTTTCGAGTTGGGGAATATCGGCGGCGCTCAGAACCTGGATGCTGCCCAGGGTCTCGGAGATCTTCTTCTCGGCAAGCGAGTACCCTTCAAGAGCCGATTGCATCTCGAGCTTCCTCTCAACCCCGGAGAGATCATTCTTACCTGTGGCGATTCCCCAATGGCAATCGGCGACACCGAGGATCGAGGGGATGCTGGAGGGATTGAGAGCGAAGCTGTCTTCATACTGCTTCAGGGCCTCACTGTATTCCCCCTTGAGACGAAGGACATTGCCGAACTCGAAATATATCAAGTGAAGATCCTGCCCGGTAGCATCCGGCAAAGCGCTCTCGACGAGCCCCTTCAGAATCTGCTCCGCCTCGTCCACCATCAACGCTTTCCTCTCAGGATCCTTCTCCGCCGGCGCCAACTCGGAATAAAGAAGCCTCGCATAGCTGATGTGGGCTTTCAGGAAGCTGGGGTCTTTCCTGCGAGCCTCACGGAGATAGGTACCCGCCCTGTCTAAGCGGCCGCCGTCCCAGAACTGGTGGGCCTTTACCCAGAATTCCCGGCTCTCCTTGCGAGCCTCGGTCTCGATCCTCTTATTGTTGAGAACAAGAAGAGACCTGGCCTGGAGCTGCTGAGTATTCTCCTTCCACCACTGCCTCCATTTCGCAACCGCCCTGGCCCTGGCTTCAGGGGTCCCTTCAGCCTTGAACCCGAAACTCTGCCTGGTGAAATCCCTCAGGATCCCGGCAGCGAGGGCTCTGATATTGGAATTCTTCTCTCCCCCGATCTCCAGGGCCTCGAGGATCGTCGGAATGGGAAAGAACACCCTGTTCCTGACCAGCGCGACGGCGGCGACCAGCTTCAGCTCACCGGCGGAATCATTGTAGAGCTCCAGGAGCGCCTTGTTCCGATTCAGGCGCCGCAGGATCTCGACAGAAAGGGATCGCACCCGGAAATGCTCTTGCTCATTGGAGATGATGTGTTTCGCCAGTGGAATAGACTCATCCGCGAACTTCGGATAGAGGACCTTGAGGAGAGATTCCCTCGCATCGAGGTTACCGTAGGTCAGCTCCATGTAGATCCGGGGCTCCGAGCTCTGCATCGCGGAGGTCACGACTTTCTTGAGCTGATGGACGTGGAGAATCCTGTCGAACACTCCCTGGATCCTCGTGTCCTGTGGCTCAACGGCCTGCTTGAGTCCTGCCGCGGCCTGCTGGACCTTTTCGATGGAGAAGATCCCGCATTGGATGAGGAACTTCTCCGCCTGCCTGGCTTCGGTCGCCTCGCCCTTGATGACCATGCCGATGGCCTGGTCCATCTGGTTGGCCAGCTCCACGGTATAAAAGTCAGAGGACGAGTCGAGAACCTTGTTTCGATAATGGACACGCAGGATCCGGTCGCGGCGCTAGGTCGCCTTGTTTCCGGTCGCCAGTTCCACCCGTATCTCGCCACCGCTCTCCTTCAGGATCTTGCAGGGGACCCTGTGCTCGTTGACCTTGAGAACAACCAGGTCCGTGTCGAGCTTCTGGTGTGAACGCCTACCCTCGTAGAACAGGATCTTTTCCACATCGGCCTTGAGAATTCTTTTCGCCGCACCCCTGTACTGAAGGGAGACCGTATTCCCACCCATCTCCATCACCTTACCGTACTGAACCGATCCATCCGTGAGATGCACCTTGTCGAGGGAGGCGATGGTGTCTTCCCTGGCGCGACGAGTAACGGTCTTCTTCCCTGGAGCGGGGGTCTCGGAGGCGGATTCAGCTTTCACCGGGTCCTTCGAAGGTGTTTTTCCTCCATCCTGCCCAGCCGGCGCTCCCACGGGATCTTCCTGGGACCAGCCCGGCCCGGAAATTCCTAATCCCAGCACCAGCAAAAAAATAGGAAATCTGAAACTGCCCTGTTGAACTGCCAAAGGTATAGACTCCATATTCTTACCGTATCGCCTCGGAAGGAGGCTTTTCTCTTCACCTGGATCTGAACGCCCCGCAGGCCATCCGCCCCGGTCGAAAAGTCTTCCCGGAAAAGATGGGTAAACTGACCTTTCTAGAGTCAGAATCACTCCTGACCTGCCTGCGAGGTAAGATTGTAACGCTTTCAATGGCAGGGCAACAAGGAAACTTCGTAAGCCCTTTTATTAAAAACACTTAACCGTAGTTCTGGAAAAGGGTTTGCGGGCCGGGAAACGGCGATTACTATACTTCGACCATGACAGACACCTCTAACGACGATTCTCCCAACATCCCTGGAGCAGCTTCCACGCAGTGGATCCAGAGCCTTCGAAAGGGCGACCGGGTGAGCGCTGGGACCTACCTTGTGGAAAGCTCCAACTTCAAGCAGACCCGCAACCAGAAGTATTTCATCCAGATGAGCCTCCGGGACAAGACCGGTTCGATGCGGGCCATCAGGTGGGATGCGGATAAAGCCCTCTACAACTCCTTCGCGATTGATGATTTCGTCGAGGTAGGCGGACGGATTGAAGAATATCAAAACCACCGGCAGTTCATCGTAGACACGATCCTCCGGCTCGACCCTCGCGACATCCTGTACGAAGACTTCCTCCCTGTCTCCGAACGCGAAAAGGATGAGATGATCGCTGAATTGCGAAGCACCGTCGAGTCAATCGGCAACGGGCACATCAAAGCTCTCCTGCAGGCCTTCCTCGACGACGAGGACATTCTCTTTGCCCTCAGCCATTGCCCGGCGGGCAAGAGTCTTCACCATGCCTATATCGGGGGGCTGCTCGAGCATATCCTGTCTCTCTGCGAGCTGGCCCGCCAGCTCGCCAGGCGCTACCCGAGACTTGATGGCGACCTGCTGCTCGCGGGCTGCATCCTTCACGACATTGGAAAATGCAGTGAGCTCTCCTTTCAGAAGAACTTCAGCTACACCAACGAGGGCCAGCTGATCGGGCACATCGGAATCGGGCTGCTCATGGTCGAGGAGAAGACCTCAGCGATGGCTGACTTCCCGCCAGACCTGCGGCTGCAGCTGCAGCATATTATAGCCAGCCACCATGGGCTGCTCGAACATGGCGCGCTCAAACGCCCCATGACGCCCGAGGCGATCGCCTTCCATTATCTCGACAATCTCGACTCCAAGATGGGGACCATCGACACGATGGAGAAGGAGCTGCTCGGCGAGTTGCAGGTGGGAGACAATGCCTCCGGCTTGTGGAGCGACTACAAACCCCACCTCGAACGAAAGCTGTACTTTCCCGGCCGAAACAGCGACAGCGACTGAGAGAGCCTGCCGCCCATCCCGCTTCCGCATGCGGCAGCCCCCGGGCAAACGCACCTCAGACCTTGATTTCGAGTCCCGCGAGAATTCCCCGCAACAGCTGGCGTGTCTCCTCCGTGGCTCCCACGAGGGGAAGGCGCAGCTCACCTTCGATCAGCCCCCGCATTTCGAGGCAGGCCTTGACCGGGATCGGACTCGTCTCGACAAAGAGCGCCTTCATGAGCGGATAGAGCTGATGATGAAGGTGGCCAGCCGAGGCAAAATCCCCCGAGGCGGCAAGCTGGACCAGCTCGGCCATTTGAGAGGGTGCCACGTTGGCGGCGACCGAGATCACTCCGCGGGCACCAACCGCCATCAGGGACAGCGTCAGCGAATCATCCCCGCTCAGAACCGTGATATCGCACTCAGCGAGAATTTCAACGGTGCGATCAATCGAACCGCTGGCCTCCTTCACGGCGACGATATTCGCAATCGCGGAGAGTCTCCCGATGGTCCCGGGCAGGAGGTCGATACCTGTGCGGCTCGGCACGTTATAGAGAACAATGGGGATATCGCACTCTTCGGCAATCGCCGCAAAATGGCTGTAGAGTCCATCCTGGGGCGGCTTGTTGTAATAAGGCGTGATGACCAGGGCCCCATCGGCGCCAGCGGCCTGAGCAGATTTCGTAAGGCTGACGGCCTCGCTGGTGGAGTTCGAGCCGGTACCGGCAAGAACCGGAATCCTTCCCGCCGCCTTTTCGATGACAAACTCTATGACAAGCTCATGTTCCTTATGGGAAAGCGTAGCGGACTCCCCCGTGGTCCCGCAGGGAACCAGGCCATCCGTGCCCGCCTCGATGTGATAGTCCACCAGGGCGCCGAGACGCTCGAGATCCACCTCGCCGTCCTTGAAAGGCGTAACCAGGGCTACATAGGATCCGTGGAACATTTTCGGCCTCTATAAAAACCTTCGGGCAGCAACCGCCCTGCCGCAAGCGCTGCATTATAGGGGTGCCCACTGTGCAGGTCCATCAGCGATGCGCCTCTATGGGAGGATACTGACAACCCACAAACTTCTCCACGAGGGCATCCGGATCACTTCGTCCCGATCTCACCCTCAACCACCCAGCAGATCTCATCGCAGAGTTCTTCCACCAGGGCCTGCCGCGGCCCTTCCAGCATGACCCGCAGGAGCGGCTCGGTGCCTGAATACCTGAGCAGAGCCCGGCCCTCATCTCCCAGCCGCTCCTCGACACTCGCAACTACTTCACTCAACGCGGCGACCTCCGCCAGCTCGATCTTTTCCCGGACCTTCACGTTCTTGAGCACCTGGGGATATCGCGTCATTATCGCAGCCCCCCGATCGAGATCCATCTCATGTTCCCGCAGGAAGCTCATCAACCGTATCGCGGCGAGGATCCCGTCGCCGGTAGAAGAATAGTCCATGAAGATGATGTGGCCGGATTGCTCACCGCCGACCGGATGATGTCCATCTCTCATCTGCCTGAATACGTTCCTGTCCCCCACCGGTGTTCTGAGCAGCTCGATTCCAGCTTCTCCAAGGGAGCGTGCCAGGCCGATATTGGACATCACGGTACCGACCACCGCCTTCGCGGGCAGCTTTCCCACGGACTGGTAGTGCCGGCCGGCCAGGGCAAGAACGACATCTCCATCATAGACATTCCCTGTCGCGCTGACCGGTATCATCCGGTCCGCATCCCCGTCGAAACAGAAACCAATATCGAAGCCCGACTCGCTCACGGCGCCTGCCAGGACATCCGGATGGAGAGCGCCGCAGCCATCGTTGATATTCCTGCCATCGGGCTGACCTCCCATCAATCTCACCTCTGCGCCAATACGCTGAAAAACCTCAAAGGCGAGGCTGCTGGCCGCGCCGTTGGCGGCATCGAGGAAGACCTTCTTACCCTCGAGTCCGCCCTCACAACTGGAAACGCGACGGGCGGCATAGAGTTCGAACGCCTCGGCGGCCCGCTGCCGGAGG
>JAKUSY010000220.1 GCA_022451445.1 Planctomycetota bacterium | reverse complement strand
GAAATACCGAGTTGTAAGAAAAACTGAGTCGTTCGAGGAACGAGGAAACAAGGAAACCCAGCCGGTCGACAGGATCGCCCGGTTGGATCAGATAGAGATTTCTGCATGATACGTTTTCCCCTGCTTCTTGCCTTTGTGCTCGTCATCGCCGCTTCGGCACTGCTCGGCTACGAGTTCAAGGGCGCCGCCGGCCTCAAGGCCTCGGCGGCCGGCATCGCCTTGGGAGTCCTCCTTGTTGCCGTAAGCTGTTTTCTTACAAACCTTTCAGCCCGCTCCGATGGGACCCGTATGCTGGCCGCCTTCTACGGCAGCCTGGTCTGGAGCTTCGGGGGGATCGTGGCATCCGTAATGCTGACGAATTGGCTCTACCCGGACCTGGTTGCGTCGGTGGTTTTCCCCGCCCTCGGTTTTTATCTCGTCTACCGCTTTGACAGCGGGTTGAGGTTATGGACGGGTTCGGGCACGGCCGGGTTGTCGGCTCCGGGCGCCGGAGTCTCTGAAGGAGAGTTGAAGTGACGTTTTCCGGTTTCAACCTACTGGCCGCTGCCGACCCGATGGACCATGTCAACGACAAGCCGTTGTTTGATGGCCTGGTGCAGAAGGGTGAAGGTTTTAGCAACTGGCTCTGGGAGGTCAGCAATCATCTTTACGGGCTGGGTATCACCAAGCAGGTGGTGCTTTTCTTCATCGCCGGTATCCTGACCCTGCTTTTTTTCTGGTCCTATGTCCGGCAGATCAAAAAGGATCCCGACGGGGTGCCGGGGCGCTGGGGGAATTTCGTCGAGACGATTCTCGATGTTCTGCGCGACCAGCTGGTTTTGCCCTTCATCGGCGAGTCGGGAATGAAATACCTCCCCATGCTCGCGACCTTCTTCGTCTACATCCTCATCTGTAACCTGCTGGGCCTGATCCCCCTGCTGGATTACGTCGGCCACGGCGGCAATACCGCCACAGCTAATATTTTTATCACCGGGGGGCTGGCGTTCTGCGCCTTCTTCCTCTACCACGCCCTGGGCCTGCGGGAGCAGGGCAATATTTTCACCTACATCAAGAACCTGTTTCCGCACGTGCCGGTTTTTATCCTGCCGCTGATCATCGTGATCGAGCTCATGGCTCATATCATCAGGCCCTGCGCACTGGCCATTCGTCTCATGGCCAATATGATGGCGGGCCATGTGATGATCGCCGTGATCCTGGGCTTCACCGCGCACCTGACCATGGATTGGCTGGTGGGCGGAGCGGTGGTTTCGCTTATCAGCGTGGCGGCGGTAACGGCCCTGACTTTTCTCGAATTGCTTGTGGCGATCATACAGGCATTCGTTTTTACGTTCCTGACTACAGTTTTTCTGTCGATGGCGGTTCACCCGGACCACTGAGGTTCCTGGTGACGCCATTCGGCGTGATTGATTCATCCAAGAAAGGAGTTGTCCTAAAATGGACATGCCGATTGAATTTTTAAACGTGTTTTCCGGTTTTCTCGCGCAGGCTGGGGAGGTTGCTTCCAGTGGGTATGGGCTTTACGCTCCCATCGGGGCCGGCCTGGCCGCCATCGGTGTCGGTCTCGGTATCGGTAAGCTGGCCGCCAGCTCGGTTGAGAGCATCGCCCGCCAGCCCGAAGCTTCAGGCGACATCAAGGGAGCCATGATCCTGACTGCGGCTTTCATCGAGGGTGTCGGTCTCTTTGCGGCTGTCATCGCGTTCATGTCGCTGCAAAAGTGACCGCGGCTGGAATTTTTGCAGGAGATTTGAAAGTATGTTGACCAGGGTTCTACGAGGGACGGGTTTTACACTGTCGCTGTTTTTGCCGGCGCTTCTTTTCGCCGCCGACGATGGGCATGGTGCGAAGCCTCCCGATCCGGTGATTCCGCAGACCGTCTGGGCTATTCTCTCCTTCCTGGTGGTCCTCTTCATCCTCTGGAAGAAGGCTATTCCACCGATCCTGGGGGCGATGGACAGCCGCGCCGAGAAGATTCGCGAGGCGCTTGCGGCTGCCGACCAGGCCAAGGCTGATGCCGAGGCCGCGATGGCGGCGCACCAGGGCAACCTCGAGACGGCGCGCCAGGAGTCGCGCTCCATCATCGAGGAGGGCAAGCGCGACGCGGAGAAGGTCAAGGCTCAGATCATCGAGGATGCGAACCAGGAGGCGGGAGAGATCTCACAGCGCGTCACGCGCGAGATCCAGCTCGCCAAGGAGGCGGCCCTCGATGACCTGCACAAGCGCAGCGTCGCCCTGTCGATCGACCTCGCCGGCAAGCTGATCCAGAAGAACCTGAGCGCGAAAGAGAACCAGAAACTGATCGACAAAACCGTGAAGGATTTCAGCGAAAACTGATGCGGCTGAAGCTTTGCAGATTGAGTAATCAAGAATGCTGATTGAAAAGATCCCAGCCCTGTACGGAAGAGCCCTGCTCGAGGCGGCCGATGATTCCGGGGTCCTCGATGAGGTCGCCGAGGAGGTCGCTTTCTTCGGCAACCTGCTCGCCGGGGATGCCGACCTGGCCCTCTTCGTGGAGAGTCCCAGGATAGAGTCCTCTCGAAAGAGTGATGTTTTCGAGCGGACCCTGCGGGGCAAGGGTACCGACATCTTCGTGAACTTCCTGCTCCTGCTCGTCGACAAGGGACGCGAAGGAGAGCTCAGGGCTGTCCTCGAGGCCTTCGGGGCGCTTCATGATGAGCACATCGGACTGGTTCGCGGCGAGGTCGTCTCGTCAAAGTCGTGCAAGGCTGAGAACGTCGAGAACCTGTCCGCTGCGATCAGCGCCAGCCTCGGCAAAGAGGTCGTCGTTAATAACAAGGTAGACCCCGGGATGCTCGGGGGAATCATAGTACGTTACGAAGGAATGGTGGCAGACGGCAGTCTCAAGACTGCGCTCAAGGAGCTGCGCTCCGAGATGCTGTCCCTCAAGTTTGAGAGCGAGTTAGTCCATGAGAATTAATCCGGAAGAAATCACCTCGGTCCTCAAGAAAGAGATCGAGACCTACAGCGGCGAGTTCCAGGTCGAGGAGGAAGGCACCATCCTCGAGGTGGGAGATGGGATCGCGAGAATCTACGGCCTGACCAATTGCATGGCCGGGGAGATGCTCGAGTTTTCCAATGGCTCGAAGGGTGTCGCCTTCAACCTCGAGGAGTCGAGCATCGGAGCGGTCATCCTCGGCGAGTACCATGACCTGCGCGAAGGCGATACTGTCAAGCGCACCGATGCCGTGCTGCAGGTTCCCGTCGGCGAGGAGCTCATCGGCCGGGTCGTCGACCCGCTCGGCAACCCGCTCGATGGCAAGGGCCCGCTGAAGACCGACAAGTTCCGCGCGGTGGAGTCCGATGCCCCCGGCATCGCCGACCGCCAGTCGGTGAAGGAACCCCTGCAGACGGGCATCAAGGCCATCGACAGCATGATCCCGATCGGCCGCGGCCAGCGTGAGCTGATCATCGGTGACCGCGGCACCGGCAAGACGGCCGTGGCTATCGACACGAGCATCAACCAGAAGGGCGGCGACGTGATCTGCGTTTACGTGGCCGTCGGCCAGAAGGCCTCGACGGTCGCCGGGGTCGTCCAGCGTCTCACCGAGACCGGGGCCATGGATTACACCATCGTCGTCAACGCCTCGGCCGCGATGCCGGCGCCGCTTCAGTACGTGGCGCCCTATTGCGGCTGCGCCATGGCCGAGTACTTCATGTACGAAAAGGACGGTCACACGCTCTGTGTCTATGACGACCTCAGCAAGCAGGCGGCGTCCTATCGCCAGCTCTCGCTGCTCCTGCGCCGTCCTCCCGGACGGGAGGCCTATCCCGGTGACGTATTCTACCTTCACTCGCGCCTGCTCGAGCGCTCGGCGAAGCTCTCCGATGACCTCGGAGCCGGCTCGCTTACCGCCCTGCCGGTGATCGAGACCCAGGAGGGCGAGGTGTCGGCCTATATTCCCACCAACGTGATCTCGATCACCGATGGGCAGATCTACCTGGTGCCCGAGCTCTTCTTCGCGGGCGTTCGCCCCGCCATCGATGTCGGTATCTCCGTTTCGCGTGTGGGAGGTTCTGCCCAGGTGAAGGGAATGAAGGCGGTCGCCGGTTCCCTGCGCCTCGACCTGGCCCAGTTTCGCGAGCTGGAGGCCTTCGCGCAATTGGGCACCGAGCTCGACGCGGCCACCCAGCGCCAGCTCGACCGCGGCTTCCGAATGGTCGAGATTCTCAAGCAGGGCCAGTACCAGCCCATGGACGTGGCCGAGCAGATCCTGATCATCTGGGCCGGCTCAAAGGGCAAGCTCGATGACGTGCCGGTCGATCGCGTGCGCGAGTACGAAGTCGGCTTCCTGGATTTCATCAAGGCCACCCACAGCGAGATCGTGGAGCAGCTTACTGAAACGGGCGAGGTCAGCGAGGAGCTCGAGGCTCTCCTGTCTCCCGTTTGCGATGATTTTACGAGGAGCTTCCTCGAGGGTACGGCGCCGGATCCGCGCGCCGGAGCCGGGACGGTGGACGATGAGGACCAGGGCGAAGCCACCGAGGAAGAAGGGGCTGCCGAAGCCGCTGATGCCGCCGATGCGGAGGCTGACGGAGCTGATGACCAGGAAGGGGATGAGGGCGAAGACGCCTGAGGATTACTGAGATATGGCCGGCCTCAAGGACATCAAGAAGAAGATCACCTCGATCTCCAACACCCGGAAGATCACCCGGACGATGGAGATGGTCGCCGCTGCCAAGAGCAAGCAGACCATCGACCGGGTCGAGGCTTCGACACCCTATTCGAATAAGCTCAGAGAGCTTCTCGACAGCCTCACCGGCGGGCAGAACGTGGACCACTTCCTCGTTCGAGAGAGAGAGAAGGTCGAGCGCAGCGCCCTGCTGGTCGTGACGGCCAACCGCGGCCTCTGCGGGGGCTACAATACCAATGTCGCCAACCTGGCCGAAAAGTGGATTCGCGCCGAGCAGGCGGAGGGCCGTGAGGCCCGGGTATTGATGGTCGGCAAGAAGGGGATCTCCCGTTTCAGGTTCAGGAAGGTTGGCGTCGATGAGAAACGGACCGATATCGAGGACAAGCCTTCCTTCTCCCAGGCCGCCGAGATCGCTGAGGGCTTTATCGAGAGCTTCCGCAAGGCAGAGGTAGACAGGGTGATGGTGGCCGTCACTCGCTACCATTCGGCGACCGTTCAGAAAGCCGATCTCTTCCAGCTCCTGCCGATCGTGCCTCCCGAGACAGCCGACGATGCTGTAGAGGAAGCTGCACGGCAAACCACAGATTTCATCTTCGAGCCGGATCCTGTACGGATCCTCGAGGAGTTATTGCCTTTTTCAGTCAAGCACACTTTGTACCGTCTGTTGCTCGAGGCCGCCGCCGGGGAGCAGATTGCCCGGCGAGTGGCGATGAAGCTCGCTACCGACAATGCAGGGGAGCTTACCCGCTTCTATACCGGCAAGTACAACCGCGAGCGGCAGGCGAGCATTACGCAGCAGATCATGGAAATTGTAGGAGGTGCCGAGGCCCTCGACTGAGGGGTAAGGCGTGTTCACAGGAAAGAGCCCGGTAGAAAAATGAATCCAGAAGCAGCCACGTCGAGCGCAGTTACGGGAAGGATCGTCCAGATCATCGGGGCGACCATCGATGCCGAATTCCCGGGGGATCACCTCCCTAAGATCTTCAATGCCCTGGAGG
>JAKUSY010000022.1 GCA_022451445.1 Planctomycetota bacterium | reverse complement strand
ACCCCCGGTCAGGTTCCCCTCGAATACCTTGCTGAGCGCGACCAGCTCACCTTCATCGGCGGCCTCGATGAGCAGCCCGGCATTACCGAAAGCTTCGCGTTGAAGAGCCTCGGGCTGCTGGAGGAAGTCCGAGCCGGAGACACGAAGAAGCGTGTTCTGAAAACGGAAGCCTTCGCCTTCAACAGGCTTGCCTCCCGCCAGCAGCTCGGCACCGCAGGCGACCAGGGCCTCGACCGATTCACCAAGGCCCGACACTACCCGCTCGCCGAGCAGGTAGCCGGGCTCGGCCTCTTCGAACGCGGAAGCCGCCCCGGCGATGAATCGCCCCGAGGCTTCGGATGCGAGCACCACCGTAATTCCCGGGTTGGTACAGAACTGGCCGGCCCCCATCAGGACGGAGGTAACGTACTCGCCAACCAGCTCCTCGCCACCCGATTCAAGCGCCCGGGGAAGAATGAAAATAGGATTGATGCTCGAGAGTTCGAGATAGATCGGCTTTCCCGCCCCGTCGGCAGCCGCCTTCAACGTAAGACCGGAGGAGCGGGCGCCCGTATACCCGGTAGCTCCAATGGCCGGATGGGAGACCAGGTACGCTCCATCCTCGTGGCTCAGCCTGTAGAGCATCTGCACCGTCGCCGGCGGCAGGCCGACCGCCTCGACAGCCGCCCGCGCCTGCTCCGCCAGCAGCCGGGATGTCCCCGGGTGGCTGGAGTGCGCCTTGGCGATCACGGGATTGCCGGCGGCGATCGCGGCGGCGAAATCTCCGCCGGAGATTCCGTTGAAGGCCAGGGGAAAATTATTCGGTCCGAATACCGCAACGCCGCCGCCGAGAGGCCCCAGCCGGGAACGGATATTCGTCTCGGTGTCGATGGTGGCCTCCATCCACGTTCCCTCGCGCACAGCCGTGGCGGCCTGGCGAAGCTGCCCGGTGGTACGCGGAAGCTCGACATCGCGCAGCCTCGGACTCAGGGGCAGGGCGGTCTCGATATGCGCCCGCTCGGCGATCTCATCGGCATTGGCATCAATTCCGTCGGCGTAGGCCTCCAGGAACGCGGCCCGCACGCCCGCATCGGTGTCGAGCAGAGCGTCGGCCGCGTCGGCCGCAGCAGCCACGGCCCCCTCCAGGTCGGCCCTCGAGCTTACGGGGTAGGAGCCATCAATCGGCTTCCCGGTACATGGATCCACCGCCTGGAAAGCACCTGTTGCGTCAGCCTCCCGCCACTCTCCGGCGAGCAGGACTGGGTAGTTCGTCATTGCCGACCTCGCTCTCTTTTAAACGCCACTGAATTCGTGAACGGCCGGATATCGTAAAGAATCCACCGCTTTTCGTCCATCGGCAGACTGCCGCAAAACACCTCTTCTTCACCCCCTCACCGGCTCCGGAAACACCATGAATCAAGTTTCAGTATATTTTTACGCGGGCGCTCCGAAGGGAAATGTAGAATAGAGAGGCTGGGTCTTATCCATTTCCCTGGTGGATTACACGCGATGAAAAAATACCTGTCCATCACCATCATATTCCTCGTCGGCCTCCTGGCGGGAGTCTGTATTCTCCACCAGGACCGCATCGTCATGGCCATCGACCTGGCTCCCACCTCCGGGGGAGACGTCAATGGCGATGGCATGATCAACATCACCGATGCCGTCTTCCTGCTGAACTTTCTCTTCAGCGGCGGAGCGCCCCCGGCACCGCTGCCGGAGTCACGCCCGGTAACCACCCTCTACGTCACCAGGCATTTCGAGAAAGGGCCGGGCAATGCCCCCGGTCTCACCGAGGCGGGCCAGCGCAGAGCCCGGCTCCTGGCCCAGATGCTCGCCAACGCAGAGCTCTCCTGCTTCATCACCATCGATCTCCGCCGGACGATAGAAACCGTGATCCCGCTGGCGTAAAACCATGGAATAGATGAAGAGGATTTCCAGAAAATCGGCGATATCGACGCCGTGGTTGAATACATCCGCGGCCTGCCCCAGGGGACAACCGCCATCCTGTCCCATCACAGCTTCACCCTGCACCAGATCCTCACCGGGCTCTGCATTCCCGGCCACGAAGATATCCGTATCAGCGGAAGCGCCTACGACAATCTCTTCATCGTTCTCTTTCCAGCGGGCGGCACCCCGCAGCTGCACGCCCTCAAGCACGGCGAGTTCCCGGAGCCCTGCCCGATCGTCGAACCGCCTCCCGCCCTGCCCGAGCGGAACTGAAGAAAACTTCGACCCGGGCCCTCAACCTCGCGGAAGACTGTAATCACCCTGGTGATGGAAGCCGTCGACCTTCAGCACACCGCCCGGATGCGCCTCGAGGACACTCCAGGCATTATTGCCTTTTGAAAACGGCCCCTCTATCAGAGCCGCCAGTGTCACGTAGTGCACAGAGCCGATGACCTTGTGGTCATTGACGTGGTTGTGCCCCTGGAAGACGGCAAGCACCTCGCCGTCTTCCTCGAGAATCTTCCTTACCTTCGCGGCGCTCTTGACCCCGTAGTTTCCTCCCACGTCAAGACGCTGATGGGTGAAAACAACCGTCGGCTTTCCGCTCTTCCGAAGATCATCGGCCAGCCATTTGCGCTCCGCAGGCGGAATCTCGGTATCCGTCCACTTGAAATTCTTCCGGCCGTAGGAGACCCCGTCGGCACGGAAGCAGGCATCGAGAACCACGAAGTGGAGCCCGCCCCGGTCAAAGGAATAATAGGCGCGCTTCGCCTTCTTCCGCTGCCCGCAGCTTGCGAGAAACTCTTCCTTCTTCAACCTCGAGACACAGTGGTTGCCCAGCACGTAGTGGCGGTCTCCCTTGAAGCGGGAAAACTCGGCCTCGATCCGGCTCACATAGCCGAGCTCCTCCTCGAGGGTGGGAGCCTCATCGACAAAATCTCCGAGCTCGACCGCGAAATCGGCTTTCACCTTGTTGAAATGTTCCACGGCCGGACGAATCTTGAGCAGAGAGTCACGGTAGTGGCGATTGCCCGCCGCCGTCTTCTCGGCATAGTGCAGATCCGTCAGCAGGACGATCTTCAAAAGGGGCGCAGACCTCTCCTCGAGGACAGCGGCGAGAGCAACTCCGCTTCCGCCGAGAAACAGGCTCCCCCCGGCAAGGGCAAGGCCGGAGAGAAACCCTCTTCTGCTGGCGTACTGCTCACCCCCTCCAGCCGAATATGATATTTCTTTCTCCATTGGCGCCCTCCTGTTCCCGCGAAAACAACCTCTGCCTCAACCCACCCATAATCTACACCACCACCACCGGCCCTGCCACATCAAGCCAGCATCCCTGCACCCTCCGGGAGCCGCGGGGAGTTGAACTTACCCGCCCCTTCTCTCTCCATGTTAGGATCGGGGGCATGAGCAGCGCGAAGCGGGACGGCATCTTTACGGGCTTCGGATTCGGAGCGATCCAGGCCGGGCTCTTCACCCTGGAGGCTCTGCGGGAAAACGCCTTCGAGCAGGTGGTTGTCTGTGAAATATCCGGAACCCTGGTGGAGCGAGTGAGGGCGAACAATGGTCTCTTCAGTGTAAATATCGCCCATCCCGATGGCATCGAGACGATGAAGCTCGGACCCATAGACATCCTGAATCCGGAATCCGCGACCGACAGGGAGCTCATCGTCGATAAGCTGAGACGCTCCCGCGAGGCCGCCACTGCGGTACCATCGGTGGACGTCTACACCGCCGGCGGCCCCGACAGCATCCATCAGCTGCTCGCCGAGGCTTCGCTCGCGGAGAGAAACGCGCCGCTCGTGGTCTATACCGCGGAGAACGACAACCGGGCCGCCGAGCTGCTCGCAGGCGCCGTACGTGGCGCTGCCGAACTTCCCGAGGACGACTTCAACAGAAAGATTTCGTTCGTAAATACGGTGATCGCGAAGATGAGCGGCGTCATCACGGCCCCCGAAGAGATCGCCTCGAGAGGTCTCGAGACCCTGGCGCCGGGTCACGACAGCGCCATCCTTGTAGAAGAGTTCAACCGGATCCTCATCTCAACTCCACGGGTCCCTCCCGGCGGCGACTGGCAGCCTTCCTTTTCAACCTTCGAGACCAGGGAGGACCTGCTGCCTTTCGAGGAAGCCAAGCTCCACGGGCACAACGGCGTTCACGCAATGGGCGCCTATCTCGCCGAGCTCCTCGGCAGAACCCGCATGGACGAGCTGGGCTCGGTGCCTGGCGCCATCGACTGTCTCCACGGCGCCCTCGTTGATGAGTCCGGAGCCGCCCTGCTGAAAAAATACGGCGGTATCGATGAGCTCTTCACCCCGGCGGGTTTCGCCCGCCACGCCGAGGAGCTCATCCCCAGGATGCTCAATCCCCACCTCGGAGACCTCGTAGCCAGGGTCGCCAGGGACCCCGGCCGAAAGCTGGGGTGGAACGACCGCCTGGCAGGAACGCTGCGCCTTGGACTCGAGACCGGGATCGACATGCCGCGCTTCGCTCTCGCCGCGGCCGCCGCGCTTGCCTATCTCGACCCCTCGCTGAAAAACTCGGCGGACACGCCCAGGCCCATCCTCGAATCTCTCTGGAAGAAAGACACCCCCGCCGCTACGGAAGCCGCCGCGGTTTGCTCTCTCATCGAGGCCGGCCTGGAAAGACTGAGAACAATCCCGCCGGATCATCTTTTTACTTAGCCCGCTATCTTCTCTTCGTAGATAATCTCCGCCTGCGGCGTATACACGAAACAGAGCGGCACAAAACCATGGCTCACCCAATCCTGATGCCCAAAGCCGGCCAGAGCATGACCGAGGGCAAGATCGTCACCTGGCTCAAAAAGGAAGGTGACGCCATCGAGAGGGGCACCCCCCTCCTCGAGATAGAAACGGACAAGGCGAACCTCGATGTCGAGGCGACCGAGGAAGGCATCCTGCGGCTCATCGCTCACCAGGAGGGAGAGACCGTTCCCGTGCTGACCGTGATCGGAGTCATCGGCGAGCAGGATGAAGACATCGACCTCGATGCGCTGCGCAGCAAACATGAAAAACCTGTCGAGGAAGAACCTTCGCCTGGAACAGGGAAGGCCGCCGCGGCGCGGAAACCCAAACCGCCTGAAGCAACGAAGACGAAAACCGGAAAAAAGAAGGCGCCTGCCGCCGAGGAGGCCGCAGCGGCGGGAGCTTCCGCGGCAGTGACGATCCTCCGGCAGCCCGCTCCGAGGCTGGATGACGGCAGGCGGGTCTCGGCCTCTCCCCTGGCGAGACGCCTGGCCGCTGAACGCGGCATAGACATCCGTACGCTCGAGGGGAGCGGACCGGGCGGCCGGATCCTCAGACGGGATATTGAGCAGGCTCCAGGGAACGGCCAGGCGGCCACCCCTCTCGAGGCCGATACGCAGCTGACCTATCCCGATCCTGTCGACAGGCCTCCCGCGAAGGTGGCCCTCGAGGGCATGAGGGGCGCCATAGCCAGGGCTCTGCAGCATTCCAAGAGCACCATCCCCCACTTCTATACGACCATGGCGATCGACGTCGGCGAGGCGCTGGCGCTGAAAGAAACCCTGGCTGCTTCCGGTACCCGCGTGACGATCAACGACCTCGTTCTCAGAGCCTGCGCCCTGGCGCTGACCGATGAACCGGGAGTCAACTGCCGGGTGGCGGATGATCACATCGAGTATCCCGAAGAGATCAACCTCGGCATCGCGGTCGGCAACGACGATGGCCTGGTGGTCCCGGTCATCCTCGGCGCCCAGAACCACGACCTGGAATCCCTCGCGGCCGAAACCCACCGAATTATCGAGCAGGCCCGGGCGGGCAAGCTGACCGGTGCCGGACAGGGAACCTTCACGATCTCCAATCTCGGAATGTTCGGAATAGAATCCTTTACGGCCATCATCAATCCACCGGAGGCGGCTATCCTCGCCGTTGGCGGAATTCACCAGGAGTCGGTACCCAGCGGCGGAGGGTTCGTATCGAGACCGATACTCAGGGTGACTCTCTCATGCGACCACCGGGCGATCGATGGATTCATCGCCGCGCGCTTCCTGTCGCGTATCAGGTTCTTACTTCAGACCGCGCGGCTCTGAGAGTGGCCCCGCGGCCTTCGGATCAGCCGGCGAACTGTCGCACAATTCGCCGGCCTCTTCTCCCACAACGAGCCCCAGGGACACCCCCAGGCTGGCCTGGAGCTCCTCGTGTACCAGGACCCGGAGCTCCCCGGAAGAAGGCACCTTCCCCTTCGGCAGTTCCCTGCGAAGGCTGGTCACTCCAGCATCGGAAATACCGCAGGGAACGATAGCTCCGAAACCCTCGAGATCGTTCTCGAAATTGAGAGCGAAACCATGAGAGGTAATCCAGCGATTGCAGCGTACACCGAGGGCGGCGATCTTTCTCGGCGGGCTTCCCGCGATCCATACCCCTGTTCTCCCCTCGATCCGCACGCCCGCGAGACCGAGCTTCGCCAACACTCCGATAATTCCGCCTTCGAGCCCGCGCAGGTAGCGGTGAATATCCCTGCGGCAAGGCGCTTGGGCGAGATCGACGACAGGATACCCGACAAGCTGCCCCGGCTCATGGCAGGTAATGTCTCCCCCCCTCGGGGTCTCTACAACCGTCACTCCACGGACCTCGAGGTCGTCTGTGGGCAATAGGAGGTGACTGGACCCGCCGGAGGTGCCCAGCGTGATGGTCGGCGGATGCTCCAGCAACCAGAGCAGATCTCCCAGGATTCCATCCTGGCGCAGACTCACCAGCCGCTCCTGTACCAGCAACGAATACCGATAATCAACAAGCGAACTTCCGGAAGACTCGGAGCAGTTAGCGTGAACTACCATAGCGCGTTATGATATCATGACTCGATTAGCGTCTAAACGCGCCCGCTGCAGGTTCCAGCGGGAGAATTCCACGGTATTTACGCGGAGCCCGGCAAGAAAGTGGCAGAAAACAGCGACAAGCGGGAAGATCCCGGCCTGAAACAGGACGACTCCGGGCGCCCCAAGCGCAAGCCCGGTCTGAATATCTTCCAGATTGGCCTCATCATCATGCTCGCTGTCATCATGCTGAGCATCTTCCTGACGAAGAAGCAGAACGAAGCCTCCTACAACGAATTCAGGGAACACCTCGCGGCCGGGCACGTTGAATGGGTTCAGCTCGAGGACGAAGAATTCGTCGGCGTCATGACCATCCCCAAGGACTACAAGTCCGAGTCGGTACCCCCTGACGACACGGGTGAAAACCGAGGGGACGACAAACCCGATATCACCCGCCCCCCCTATGGAGGAGAGATAGGCAAGTAGCCTAAGGAAAAGGCCTTCCGCGTCACCACCACGGCGATCAAGAACCCGCAGGACAGGAAGGAGATCATGGATCTCCTTAAAGAAAAAAAGATCCCCACAAAGATAACTCCTCCAAGCGGCTGGAGCACCATGCTCTTCTGGATGCTGCCGTTCTTCCTGATACTCTTCCTCTGGATCATGATGATGCGTCAGTCCGGACAGCTCGGGCGAACAGCCATGTCCTTCGGAAAAGCCCGGGCAAAAATGGCAGGAGAATCCGATGACAAGATCACCTTCGATGATGTAGCCGGCTGCCCGGAGGCCAAGGTCGAGTTGATGGAGGTCGTCGACTTCCTCAAGGCTCCCGGAAAGTACCAGACCCTCGGCGGGCGGATGCCCAAGGGGATGCTCCTGGTAGGTCCTCCTGGAACAGGAAAGACACTGATGGCCCGCGCCGTCGCCGGCGAAGCGGACAGACCTTTCTTCCAGCTCAGCGGCTCCGATTTCGTCGAGATGTTCGTGGGAGTCGGAGCTTCCCGCGTAAGAGACCTCTTCGAGCAGGCCAAGGGCAAGGCTCCCTGCATCGTATTCGTGGACGAGCTGGACGCGGTGGGCCGCCAGCGCGGCGCCGGGCTCGGAGGCGGGCACGATGAACGGGAGCAAACCCTGAACCAGTTGCTTGTCGAGATGGACGGTTTCGACACGACCTCCGGGGTTATCTTCCTGGCCGCGACCAACCGCCCGGACGTCCTGGACCCGGCGCTGCTGCGGCCGGGGCGATTTGACCGCCAGATCGTTATCGACGCGCCCGATCTCGAGGGCAGAAAAGCGATCCTCAAGGTACACGCCAAGAACAAGGTCTTCTCCGACAGCACCGATTTCGACCTGATCGCGGCAAATACCTCGGGCTTCACCGGCGCGGATCTCGCCAACCTTCTCAACGAGGCGGCTCTCATGGCGGCCAGAAAAAATGCCACCGAGATAACCCAGGCAGAGCTCGATGAAGCGGTTGAGCGTGTCATCGCGGGTCCGGAACGCCGCAGCAGGAAGCTGGGAAAAGAAGAGCTCGCCAAGGTCGCCTATCACGAGGCTGGTCACGCCCTGGTTGCCGCGCTGTGCGAGAACGCTGACCCGGTAAGAAAAATATCGATCATCCCCCGCGGCCACGCCGCGCTGGGATATACCATGCAGACTCCCGAAGCGGATCGCTACCTGACGAGCAAGCCGGATCTCCTGGACAAGCTCAAGGGCCTGCTGGCAGGCAGAGCCGCGGAGCTCCTGGTCTTCGAGGAGCTCTCCACCGGCGCCGGAAACGACCTCGAGCGCGCGACACATATCGCCAGGAGCATGATCTGCCGTTTCGGTATGAGCGAGAAGCTCGGGCCGGTCGTCTACGGCAGAGAAAGCCAGCAGGTCTTCCTTGGAAGAGATATGACCCAGGAAGAACGGAACTTCAGCGAAAGCACCGCCCAGGAAATCGACGCTGAGGTCAAACGCCTGATCGAGGAGGCCAACGAGGAGGCGATGGCGATCCTGGAGAAAAACAGGATCTGCCTCAACCGCATCGCGGAAACCCTCCTCGATAAGGAGGTCATGCAGGGCGAAGATCTCGACGAGCTCCTCAAGGAGATCCTGGGAGAGGTCCCTGGAATGAGCGGTGATCCTGCTCCCATCCCGGAGGTCCCGCCCCTGGCGGAAACGGAAACCGGTGATTCAGAAGAGACCCCTGCCGCCTGAGCCCGCTACGGCCGGCTCACCCCTCCACTGAATCCGGCAGCCTGCCTGTCTCGTCTCACTCGTGGCCCAGGATCGGCAGCGCAAGCCGACAGAACGAATCAAGCCCGCTCAGATAGCCTCTGAGCCGCGCTCACCTGTCCTGATACGGATGACATCTTCGAGTGGCTGCACGAAGATCTTGCCGTCACCTATATTACCTTCCGGACCGCTTCGTCCGCCGCGGATGATCGCCTCGATCGTGGGTTCCACGAACTCCTCGTTCACGGCGATATCGAGCCGGACCTTGGGCAGCAGGTTTACCTCGTACTCATGTCCGCGATAAACCTCAGTATGGCCCTTCTGCCTTCCGAGTCCCTTGACATCCCCAACCGTCAGACGAAAGACCTCTACCTTGCTGAGGGCCTCCTTGACGGCTTCCAGCCGCGCAGGCTGCACTATGGCGGTAATAAGCTTCATCGGAGCCTACTGTGTCCTTTTGAAAATCCCCGAGGCCAGATAGCCCGCTTCAACGATCCTAAACTGCTTTGTCAGGTATACGAAACCTGCACCAACATAATCATACCGCGGGATCTGAGCAAGTCATTTACCATCGGTAAGTGAGGGCTTCTTGACCCTGGCTATTAATTCTTTCTCGATCCTGGCCATTCGCTCCTTGTCCTCGACCTTCTTCCCATCCACATCGAGTACGTAGAAGACACCGCGCGCACGACTGGCGATCGTAGATATCTTGGCCGCCCTGACATCGAGGCCGAGCTGGCTGAGGACACTCGCCTCGTCGTGCAGGAGTCCCGTACGGTCTCCCGCGTTGACCTCGATGACGGTACAGACATCCGAAATCGTATTGTCGTATTTTACCGAGGGCCCGTAGAGGGGCCGCGAACGCTTCAGGAGAGGACTGTACCTATTAGTCTTCAGCCAGCGCCCGATCAGGACCTCGACATCCTCCTCTCCTGAAGCCACAGCCTCCAGCTTCGCGCGAATATTCTCGGCCCTCGACTCCATAGGCACGCCGGTCTGATCAGCCACCTCGACGTGGAAAAGATCTACCGCCACCGCATCACTGCGAGAAAACGCCCTGGCTCCCAGCACATTCAGACCCTCGGAGTAGAGGACACCGGTAATGTCGGAAAACAAGCCCGGGCGATCCCACCAGCAGATCGTGATCTCGTGAAAATCCAGAAAGCTGCCCTGGCGGACCTGCGCACTTCCCGTCTCCCGGAGCCCTGCCACCATGTCGATGTGAACCAGCATCTTCTCCGGAACGACCTCCCTGAGGTAAGAGGGGGTGCCGATCGACTCGCAATGGCTCTTCACCCGCTCACGAGCTTCCGGATCGAGACCGGAGGCGACAAGCACCTCGTCGAAATTCTGCTCCAGCACCCCGCCCCGCTGCATATAATCCAACGTGCGCCTGTAGAGGTCGGAAAGCTGGGCACCTTTCCAGCCGGTCCAGACACCCGGCCCCACGCTGCTGATGTCCACATAGGTCATCAGGTAGAGCATTTTCAGCCTCTCCTGGGAACCCACTAGGCGGGCGAAGGATTCCACGCCCCCTTCCTCGGAATAGTCCTGGCGCTCGGAGACCTTGAACATCCTCAGGTGTCGATAGACGAGGAACTCTATCGTATCGATTGTCTCCTCGTTCAGCCCGAAGCGCTCACAGATGAGACCGGCGGCTTCCGAGCCGCTGACCTCGTGATCTCCCTCGAAGGCCTTGCCTATATCATGCAGGAGCAGGGCCATTCGAAGCGGAACGAGATCCCGGAGGCTCTCCAGGATCTCCCGGAACTCCTGCTCCTCTGTTCCCGTGTCCACATCGCGCAGCGAATCCAGCTTCTCGAGGGTTCTCAGGGTATGCTCGTCGACCGTGTAGTGGTGATGCCCTCCGAAATTGACCAGACCCTCGATTCTCGAAAACTCAGGGATAATCCTGCCAAGCACATCGGTGCGCCGCATCCCCCTGAGAATCTTCGCTACTCCGGACTCTTCACGAAGAATCGAAAGCAGCACCCTGTAGATGATCATCGAGCCGGTAAAGTCGACCCGGCCCTCCCGGATGCGGCCGCGCATCCATTAGCGCAATTCCTGGCTGAGAAAGCAGTCAAGTCGATGCGCCTCGACAAAAAAACCGACGATCTCCTCGGCAAGCGATTCCTCCACGGGCTCAACCCGCAGGTAGAGCCTGCCAGTGTAGAGCTTCAGGTACGAGCCCACCGGCCTGATGAAAAATTTTCTCTTCAATCTCTGGGAAAAGGACAGGCCCTCAAATACCTCGATATAGTATTTGAGAAATTGATAGGTATTGCGCGCGTGACGAAAATAATCGGCCATCAGGCCCTCGACGGCCTCACGCCCATCGCCGGGATAGGAGAGATTCTTCGCTACCTCGCGGATGGAGTCATCCTCGAGAACCTCCAGGCGGCCCCCGGTATGAAAATGCAGCTCACAGCGTACGCGAAGGTAGAAGGCATAGGCTTCCCGCAGGGTGGTGACGCGATCCGAGGAAACAACACTCTTCGGACTGAAGCCATCGAACCCTACACTCCCGTTGCGGATGTTTTCAACCCAGAGAATGCGCTGGATGTCGCGGAGGGCTCCCACGCCATCCTTCAGGTGAGGCTCCAAGATATAGATTGTCCGGCCCTCGGTATCCAGGGACAACCTGATCTGCTCGATCTTGCTGGCCACGAACTTCCCGCCTTCTTTTTTTCGGTAGCGCTCAACCACCTCGGACTCGAACCTTTTGTACAGCCTCCGGCTACCGGCAATCAGGCTGTTCTCCAGCAGGGTCGCGCCGGTGATGGGATTGTCGGCCATATACTCATAGCACTCCTGAAGAGTGCGAACGGAGTGTCCCAGGTCAAAGCCGCAGTCCCAGAGAAGGGTGACGAATCTCTGGATGTCGGAATCCGAGGAGCTTGACTCCCTGAGGATAAGGAGATCGAGATCGGAATACGGACAGAGCTCCCGGCGGCCGTAGCCCCCCACCGCGATCAGCGCGACCTCCTGCGAGCCGGCAAACTCCTGCTCAAACAGGTCCGACAGGACCTGATCCATTCCGGCAGCGTAGGAGCCTACCACCCTGAAGGAATCCTCCCCCTCGCGATGCTTTCGCAGGGCGGAGTCGAAGCAAGCCGCCGCAGCGGCCTTGACCTTCTCAATTGAAGCTGGAGTTTCCGGCATGATGATGGAATTTTCCCCCGGAAGCGACCGGGCTATTGGAGCTCTACCCGGCGGCGAGTATGGCATACTCTTTTCTCAGCAATCAAGCACCCCCGTCCCCCGGAGCCGGCCGTGCCCGGGGCAGGGCGAGGCGCGGTGGGTGCGCATCCGGGCGAAGACCCCTTTTCACTAACCGGGTGCAGGTGGTAGATTGCCCGGTCACCGATAGCGGCAAGACCACGGAAAAAGCCATGAGCGTCACGATAGCGATAGTCGGGTGCCTCGACACCAAGGGTGAGGAGATGGGGTACCTGCGTGATGCGATCGAGGAGAAGGGAAACCGCGTCTGGATTGTCGACACGGGGGTGCTCGAGGCGCCGGCCTTCAAGGCGGACACTCCACGCGAGGCCGTTGCCGAGGCGGGAGGCTCTTCGCTGGAGGAGCTCGTCGAAAAGAAGGACCGGGGCCACGCGATGACGATCATGAGCGACGGCGCGGCCCTCATCGTCCGGGAACTCTTCGCGGACTCGAGAATAGATGGAATCCTCGCCGCCGGCGGCTCAGCCAATACAACGATTGGTGCCGCCGCCATGCGATCGCTCCCCGTCGGCTTCCCGAAAGTGATCGTATCGACGCTGGCCTCCGGGGATGTCTCGGCCTGGGTGGGTACCAGGGACATCACGCTGATGCACTCCGTTGTCGACATCGCGGGCATCAACCGGATCTCGGCGGTGATCCTTCGCAACGCCGCCGACGCCGTAGCCGGGATGGCCGCTGGGAAGAAAGATGGACCTGCGACCACGAGACCCCTCGTCGCCGCCAGCATGTTCGGAGTGACGACTCCCTGCGTGACAGAGGCCAGGAGGGTACTCGAGGAGGCCGGCTTCGAGGTCATCGTGTTTCACGCCACGGGAACCGGAGGACGAACCATGGAGGGTCTTATCGAGGACGGCTACTTCGCCGGCGTCCTCGACATAACCACCACCGAGCTCTCCGATGAATACGTCGGCGGAATCCTCAGCGCCGGAGCGAACAGGTTGAAGGCCGCGGGGGCTGGCGGGCTCCCCCAGGTTGTCTCCGTAGGAGCCGTCGATATGGTGAACTTCGGCCCCCCGGAGACCATCCCGGATCGATTCAGCCAGCGGCTCTTCTACCAGCACAACCCGAGCGTCACCCTGATGAGAACCACTCCCGCGGAGGCGCGTGAGATCGGCATTCGGCTCGCCGAACGCCTCAACTCCGCGCGCGGGCCGGTGAAGCTTCTGCTGCCCCTCGAGGGAATCTCGCTGATCGACGTCGAGGGAGAACCCTTTCACGATCCCGAGGCGGACACGGCGCTCTTCGATGCGATCAGGGAAAACATCAGTGAAGAAATCGAGCTCCACGAGTTGAATACAAACATCAACGATCCTGCCTTCGCGCAGGCCTGCGCGAAGGCGCTCCTCGGCATGCTGAGCAATGACTGAAACCCGGTGAAAAAAACAGGCCCTTGAATAAACACATGGCCATCGAACGCGGCGAAATACTTCGGAGACTCAGGTCACAGATCGAAAAAAAGATCCCCATCATCGGCGCGGGGGCCGGCACGGGAATCTCCGCCAAGTTCTGCGAACAGGGAGGGGTCGATCTGATCATTATCTATAACTCCGGGCGCTTCCGCATGGCGGGAAGAGGCTCCCTCGCGGGGCTCCTTCCCTACGGCGACGCCAACGCCATCGTGAAGGAGATGGCCAGCGAGGTCCTTCCCGTGGTCGAGGACACGCCTGTTCTCGCCGGCGTCTGTGGAACCGACCCGTTCCGGCTGATGGATGTTTTCCTCCCCGAGCTGAAGACAATGGGCTTCTCGGGCATCCAGAACTTCCCGACAGTAGGACTCTACGACGGCAGACTGCGCCAGAACCTCGAAGAGACCGGCATGGGCTATGGCCTCGAAGTCGAGCTGGTACGCAAGGCGAATGAGCTGGATCTTCTCACCGCTCCCTATGTCTTCGAACCCGCCCAGGCAGCCGACATGGCGGCGGCGGGAGCCGACATCCTCGTTCCCCATATGGGACTGACCACCAAGGGCTCCATCGGCGCGAGCACCGCTCTGCGCCTGGAGGATTGCCCGGCCATCATAGATGCCATGGCAGCCGCCGCGAAGGAGGCCCGGGAGGACGTGATCGTGCTCTGTCACGGAGGTCCGATCAGTGAGCCCGCGGACGCCCAGTACATCCTCCAGAACACCAGCTCGATCGACGGCTTCTTCGGAGCATCGTCCATCGAGCGCCTGGCGACGGAGTCCGCCATCCGCGACCAGGCGGCCGCCTTCAAAAAGATCACCTTCTGAATGGACTGGGACGCCTCTCAAACACGCCGGAGGGCTCCGGCAGGCTGTTGCCCAGGGTCTCCTCGAGTTCATCGAGAAGCCGTTTCTCGTGGAGCCTGAGCATGCGATCCGCGTCGTCCTGTCGAACCATTCGTACCATGGCACGGGCATTTTCCAGCTGTCCGATCTGCCCGTAGGCCAGCGCGAGGTAGAGATAATTGGCCGCGTAATTGGGAAGAAAACCCGCTGAACGCAGACCGAGGGCCCTGAGCAGATCAAAACCGCCGCCCTCGTCATCGCAGAGTTTTTCGAGATGCCGGGGGTCGGCAACGGCGTACCTGAGATATTCGAAAGCCTTCTTGGTTTCAGACCTCTGGAAGTGAACCCAGCCCAGCGTATTCAGGACGGCCTGGTTGCGGCAATCGAGGTCCCGGGCCTCCTGCGCGAAGGAGATCGCGCTGTCCAGGTCTTTTCCCCGCAAGGCCCTGAACCAGGCGGCCTGGTTCAGGAGAACCAAGCTATTACCTTATTCCTCCAGCGCCCTGTCGGTGAGTTCGATGAGCGTGTCGAGCAGAAACTCGACCTCCCGGCAATAGCCGCGCTCAAAGTAGACGCCATCGTAGATACTGAAACCGGCCGCGGCCTGAAGCTCGGGATCTTCGAGTGATTCCCCCTCCCAGTAACGAAGGGCCTGCCCGAGGCGGCCTTCACTCGCATCCCGGACGATGATATTCAGGGCGGCTCTCTCCCCGCCGAGAGCGCGCGCGCGCGCTCGCGCAACCGCGGCGCCGGCCTCATCCCCCCGCTCCAGGGCGGCATCGGAGCGCCAAAGATGCCAGGACCAGTCCATGAAGGGACAGGCGAGTCCGTAGATTGCCATAGAGAGGGACAGGGCGCCGACGGTAAACACGATAAATCCGCGCCTGCCCGCAACCCCCGCCGCCGGATCCCCCGGCCGGCTGAAGAAATACAGAGCGGCACCGACCCCGGAAAAGAGCCCTCCGAAGTG
>JAKUSY010000219.1 GCA_022451445.1 Planctomycetota bacterium | reverse complement strand
ATATCTCAGACGCGGCCTTTACGTTGAACCACCTGTTCCTCGGTGGAACCCCGATGCCGCCCCCCTACCCCGAATGCGGAACGGATCCGGAAGACGAGGTTCTCGGCTGCGCATCGGCTCCGGCGGATTGCCTATAGAGACAACCGCCATTCATGGGAGCCGCTCCAGGTCTTATTGGAGTTACCCCTTTTTTTATTAGTACAATGGGTTCGGTCTCAAAACGAGGTTCGCCACCCCGCGTGGTCAATGGGACGGCGCCCCATCTTTTTTCCCGTTAAATCATCTTCAGCATCCCGTTAAACCGGGGAGGATCCAAATGCGCCACATGGCTTTTGTTTCACTCGTGTTGCCGCTCTGCCTGCTCTCGATCACCCGCGCCTCGGCGCAGGAATTCGACATCCCGCTCAGGATCAACATGGGCGGCGCGGAGGTCATCGACTCCAACGGCGAGCTCTGGCTCGGTGATGAAGGAGTCGACGCCGACCCGCTCAACATTCGCCCCAACGACCTCGGCGGCGCTCAGGCTATCCTCAATTGGGCCAATCCCTACCCGGCCAGCCTGGAGGCCCTCGGCTTCGGCAGGACCGCGGAGGACCTCTCCATCTTCAGGAGCATCCGCTGGGACGTCGGCGGAGATGGCGAGGACTGGTACATGGAGCTGCCGATTCCCAATGGACCCTACGAGGTGAACATCTACCTCTGCGAGGCCGGCGGAGACGGCCGCCACTACTCGATCTCCCTCGAAGATGAAATCGTCGAGGAGGACGTTCACAGCCTCGCCTTCCCCACCGGGGAGGGTATCGTCCCCGGCCAGAACGTCGCCGGTGTCTACTCCTTCGAGGTGGAGGTGATCGATGGCTCCCTCAGCCTCGGGATGCTGCCGCCGCCGGCGGGAACGCCCGGGGCGGCCGACATCAACCCCATCCTCAACGGCCTGGAGATCCTGTCGCTGGACCCGAATTTCGATCCCTGCGAAAACCCGGATTTCGGCCACTGTCCCGGACGTCTTCGATGCGAGATTCCAGGCCAGGATCTCGGTCCCAACCACGCCCTCGGAGGATTTGCGGCGCAGTCGTCGCAAGGCTGGGGCGGTGTGCCCGAGCGCGCCATCGACGGCAATACCGATGGCATGTGGGCGGCCGGAACGACCACCCACACCAACGGAGCGCCCTCGTGGTGGGAGGTCGATCTGCTCGACACCTTCGATATCGGCACGATCAGGCTGTGGAACCGCCTCGATTGCTGCTCGGAGCGGCTGACGAACTTCACGGTATCTGTTTTCGACGAGAACCGGGACCTGACCTGGGAAGAGTCCTTCCTCACCGACAACTCCCGCATCAACGGCCCGTACTTCACGATCAACGAGGTGGAGGCCGAGGGACAGTACGTGCGCATCTCGATGCCGGAAGCCCACCTGAGCCTCGCCGAGGTGCAGATCTACTCGGGAGTAATCGAAGAGGACATCGCCGCCGTGGCGGAGATCTCCTGGAGAGCGCCGCGATGCGTGGCGCCGGAGGGCTACCAGGTCTACCGCAACGACGAGCTGATTCTCGAGCTCCCGGGCGACGCCACGGGCTTCGACCACGAGCCTGACCGCCCCATCACGACCTACCCGGTCGAGGCCGACACCGGCCGCGGGGGGGAGGCGGCCTGCGCGGCGATGACCTGTACGACCTTCAACAACTCGATGCCCTTCGATGCCCCGTTCAGGATCAACATGGGCGGGCCGCAGATCACCGACTCCGAAGGCAACGTCTGGCTCGGTGACATGGGAGGAGATCCCCTGAATATCCGCCCCAACTTCACCGGCGGCAGCAACGAGAACCTGGCCTGGAGCAATCCGACCTTCGAGAGCATCGAGGCTCTCGGGTTCGAGGTGGCGGACGCCGACATCTTCAGGAGCATCCGCTGGGACAACGCCGGTGACGGCGATGCCAACGACTGGTACATGGAGATTCCCGTCGCTAACGGGATCTACGAGGTCTACTTCTACCTCTGCGATGCCAGCGATGGCCGCCACTACAAGATCTCCCTCGAGGATGAGATCGTCGAGGAGGACGTTCACCAGCTCGCCTTCCCCACCGGCGAAGGCATCGCCCCCGGGCCGAACCAGGTCGGCGTCTACTCCTACCTCGCGGAGGTCGAGGATGAATCCCTCTCCATCGGGATGCTGCCCTGCCGCGACTGCCCCGGCGTCGCCGACTTCAACCCAATCCTGCAGGGGCTCGCGGTGCTCCCGACGGACCCGAATGCCGACCCCTGCGACAACCCGGTGTTCAACGCGCGCTGCGCCCGGGACATCGTATGCGAGGAGGCCGGGGGAGAGGCCGCCATCTCCTGGACCGCGTCGGAGTGCTTCGAGGCGGTGGGCTACGAGGTCTATCGAAACGATGAGCTCATCCTGGAGCTGGCCGGCAATGAAACGCGCTTCGAAGACATCATGGAGACCCGCATCAACCACTACCGCATCGAGACCCTCGTTCCCGAGGGTGTGGCGGCCTGCCCGCCATTGACCTGCTCGCTCGGGGCATCGATACCCTTCGATATTCCCCTCAGGATCAACATGGCCGGGCCCGAGATCGAGGACAACAACGGCAACATCTGGCTCGGCGACGAGCTGGGGCCGGGCGACGCGCTCAACATCCGTCCCCGCGATGCCGATGGCACCAACACGATACCCAATTGGTGCGCGGCCAATCCCGACAGCATCGCGGCTCTCGGTTTCGACCCGTTCGGGCCGATGGTCTCCGCCCTCTCGAGCATCCGCTGGGACGTCAACAGCCTCGCCGGTCCCTTCGACATCGAGCTCGCGGTGCCCGACGGGGAGTACTGGCTGAACCTCTACTTCTTCGAGTGCTGCTGCGACAACCGTCACTTCCAGATCTTCGTCGAGGGGGAGCTCCTCGCGGAGGACGTCCACCGCGCCGCCTACGCCGACGCCCTCGGCGATGTCGGCCGCTATTCCTTCGAAGGCATCGAGGTCACCGATGGAAGCCTCTCGATCAGCTTCGTCGGGATCGCCGGCGGAGACGTCAACGCCATCCTCTCGGCGATCGAGGTGCTGCCGGGTGATTTTGACCCCTGCGACGACGAGAACAACCCCGGCTTCGGCCGCTGCGCCGGAAACGTCGAGTGTCTCGTGGACGGTCCCAACAAGGCGCTCGGCAAGCCGGCGACCCAGTCGTCGCAAGGCTGGGGTGGCACCCCGGACCGGGCCGTGGATGGCAACACCAACGGGCAGTGGGGCGGCGGCTCCGTCACCCACACCGACAATCCAGGGTCCCCGTCATGGTGGGAGGTCGATCTGCTCGACACCTACGATATCGGCTCGATCGTGCTGTGGAACCGTCTCGATTGCTGTTCCGAGCGACTGGTCGATTTTACCATCACGATCTACGACGCAGATCGCAACGTGACCTTCGAGGAGGTCGGCCTCGACGCCCAGAGCCTGCCGAGCTTCACGCTCGAAGACATCGCCGCATCGGGCCAGTTCGTGCGCGTCTCGATGCCGGGGGCCTACCTGAGCCTCGCCGAGGTGCAGGTCTACGAAGAGGAGCCCGGGCCGAGCTCCATAGCGGTCTCCTGGGACCCGCCGGCCTGCGTCGAGGCGCTGGGCTACAACGTCTACCGAAACGACGAGCTCCTGCTCGAGCTCCCGGCCGACGAGACCAGCTTCGAGGACCTGCCTGAAAGCCGCGCCACGGTCTATGCGATCGAGACGGTTCTCGGCGCCGGCCAGCAACCCTGCGAGCCGCTGATCTGTACCCTCACCGACATCTCGCTGCCCTTCGACGTCCCCCTGCGCATCAACGCCGGTGGACGAACGGTAACCGACGACGAGGGCCGCACCTGGCTGGGCGATCCGGGTCTCAACGCCGACGAGCTGGGGATCCGCGCCGATTCCCTCGGTGGCGCCCAGGTCGTGTCAAACTGGTGCGCGGCGGACTGGCTGGGCATGGAGGATCTCGGCTTCGACACCGAGGACCCGGCGATCGCCGAGGTGCTCCAGAGCATCCGCTGGGATGTGGGAGGAGATGGCATCGACTGGGTCATGGAGTTCCCGGTACCCGACGGCACCTATACCGTCAACCTCTACTTGATCGAGTGCTGCTGCGCCAACCGGCACTTCAAGGCCTTTATCCAGGATGACCTGGTCATCGATGACATCCACCAGGACTTCATAACCGGGGTGAGCGGAAACTCCATCGAGGGTGTCGAGGTCGTCGATGGCATCCTGCAGATCGCCCTGCTGCCCTGCCTGGAGCCTGAATGTCCCGGCGGCGTCAACGGCGATGCTCTCGTCTCGGCGATCGAGATCCTGCCCGAGAACGTCGAGCTGCCGCCCGATGAGATCTGCGACAACGGCATCGACGACGACCGCGACGGGCGCGCCGACTGCGCCGATACCGACTGCGCCGCAGCGGCGAATTGCCGGCCGGCACCGGATGAGATCTGCGACAACGGCATCGACGACGACGAGGACGGCGCCGCCGACTGCGACGATACTGACTGCTCAGAAGCGGCGAACTGCCAGGAGCCGGCCGGGCCGACCTTTGTACGCGGCGATGCCAACTCCGACGGCAGCATCAACCTCACCGATGGAGTCATCCCACTTCTCTACCTTTTCTCCGGCGGAACGGCCCCTGCCTGCCTCGATGCGACCGACACCAACGACACCGGCAGCATCGAGATCACCGACGCGATTATCATCTTCAGCTGGCTGTTCTCAGGCGGCGCGGCGCCGGCGGAGCCTTCGCCTCTGAGCCCGGGCTACTCGAGCGAGGAATGCGCCGGGGACCCGACCGATGATGGCATCGGCTGCGACCGTCCGTCTCCTGTCTGTAATTGATTCCCCATCCCCGGCTGAAAAGGCGGGCGCCTCCTCGTAACCACGGGGCAGGCGCCCGCTTCTTTGGCCCATTCGAGGCAATCAGAAAAACCGGCTCCTGATGCCCGGCGCCATGAGAACCGGCAGGAGACAGCGTCGACTGCCGCTCAAGCCAGCGCCTCGCGAAGCTTATCGAGGTAGCGGGGAACCGCCTTCAGCGGGTCCTCCTTCGCCTCGTACTCCAGCGCCACGTAGCCCCTGTAGCCGGCGGCCTTGAGAATGCCTGCGATGCGCTTGAAGTCAGCCTCCTCGGCAGGCTTCTTTCCCTCGCGGACCTCCGTCTTGACCTGTACGGCGACGGCGTAGGGCGCCGCCTTCTCGATGCTGGCGTAGACATCCGTGTGGAAATTTCCGGTGTCCAGGTTCACTCCCAGCCAGGGAGAATCCACCCCCTTGACCAGGGCGAGGAGCTGCTCGGCGGTGGAGGTGATGCCTCCATGGTTCTCGATCGCCAGCAGGACGCCCCTGGCGCCGGCGTACTCGCTGACCTCCTTGAGACCTTCGATCGCCAGCTTGCGGGCCTTCTCCTCGCCGCTGCCTTTCTTCGCCTTTCCGGCGAAGACGCGAATCGTCTGGGAGCCCAGCAGGGCAACCACATCGAGCCAGGCCTTGACGGGCGCCAGCTGCTTGTCGCGCGCGGGACCCGGGGGATGGCAGAAATCGTTGCCGAGAGGGGAGCCGGAGATCGCCAGGCCGTTGACGTAGGCGCGGCGGCGCAAGGCGCAGATGTAGCCGGGCGACTTGTCGCGGAAATAATACTCGGTCAGCTCGGTGGCCTGGAGACCCTGCTCGGCACAATAA
>JAKUSY010000218.1:3235-5702 GCA_022451445.1 Planctomycetota bacterium | reverse complement strand
GTCCAACTGGCCGGTGAGGGTCGTGTTCTGGCTGACGAGGCTGGCGTTCACGTTATCAGTGGCCGTCTTGGCGTTGATCGCTTCGTCGCGCTTAGCCTCGATATCAGCTATCTGGGCGTTCTTGCCCTTGAGCTCGTTGCGCAGCTTCTGGATCGTACCGGCCTTCTGAAGCTCATCTTCACTTACCAGGCGGAGAGCGTCTTCGAGATCGTCGCGCTCACCCTTGAGTGTCTCGTTGCGATCTTTGAGCTCATCTACGCTCTTGGTGACCTCTTCCTTGAACTCGTCGTAGTTCTTGGCCCAGTCTTCTCGGGTAAGGTAGAGAGTTGCTGATGTGCCGAAGAAAAGTATCGACAGCAGGAAAACAAAAACGACGAAAACCTTCGCCAGAGCACTCATTTATCCATTCCTCCAAATCAGGACCATTTCATTTCTTCCTGATGGCTGTGGCTCTACTGACCACTATTCAAGCAGATTGCGCAAATTGCGAAATCAGGGAAAGCACCAAACAGGGAAGGTCCCGTTTATTCCCAACACCCATCAATCGGCAACTGTGGGTGATTGACAAGAGTCTGATTTAAACTTCATTCCTCTCAGCTTATCTCTCGGCTTATTGTTTTCGGAACATGGGGGGATTGCAAGCTAATCCTGAACCCTCCAAATTCCTTAAACCGCAAGAGGATGCTGATTTCCTCATTCGTCTACGAGAGGTTCATACGATTATATGACACAGAACGAAACTGTCAATCGATGCGCCTGAGAGGAAAGTTATCTGGAGCGGACACCTAATTTTTCACAAAACCTTGTGAATTAAGGACCTGCTACAGGTATCCGACGTAATAAACAGTCGTGTCGCCAGCAGGGGCAGGGCGCAGCACCCAGCCCTCTGATCCCGCCGCGAGAGGGCTGAAAGGAGTCTCCGGGTTCCAGCTTTTAACTGTAGCCGGAATAAGGGTTTCCGGGTGTTTTTCGCTTATTTTTCCAACCTGCAGTGACCAGGTTTTTTCTTTATTTTCAACCGGTGGCGGGGGACTCATCATTTCAGCCTCGTAGACATGCTTCGTCCAGTTCCAATAACCTGCCGAAGCGCCGCTTCGGGCCAGGAGCATCGGCCGGCAGAAGAGGTCGAATCCCGCGGCGCAACTCAGCGGCCCGCCGCTGAGGCCAAGAACGTCCATTTCCGCCAATTTTCCGAAAACCAGTGAGTCGCAGCCGCGCAGGGCCAGCTTCTCCAACAGCACCTTTCCATTCAATTCCCGAATGGCCTCAGCGCTCCTGTCGCTGAGGCCGGAGCCGGTTCCCCCGCAAAGGATCAGGACATCGATCTGTCTTGTGCGGCAACGGTGGAGGTGCCGGCTGACGCCTTCGGGCCCATCTTCGGAAATCCCCAGAGGGACAACCTCGAGCCCTAGGGCCTCAATCGCTCCGATGAGCCAGTAGCCGTTGAGGTCGTACACCTGGTCGCCGGCAAGCTCGGCTTTCAGGTCCATGAGCTCTTCGCCGAGGAGTAGCACTCCGACTCGTGGCGGGGAGTAAACCCTGGCCCTGGATATTCCGGCGGCAAGAAGATGAGCCTGGATGCGAGGTGAAAGGAGAGTGCCCGCCTCGATGTCCCTGGGCGTCCCGTTGTGCCGGCCCAGGATTCCTTCCGCCGCCTGTGGGAGGAGGTCTATGCGGACCTTTCCTGTCCCCAGCAGGGTGCCGTTGCTTACCGGCAGGATCGCCCAGGTCTTTGGCGGCAGCAGGCCCCCGGCCTCTACGCGGCAGGCGGACCCCTCTGGGGGCGCATCCCTCCCGTCCTCGAGTATGGAGGCCAGGTCGGCGCCTGTATCGAGTTCGTCGCCGGCGCCGCTGCCGGGGGGAAGCGCGTAGCCATCCAAGGCAGCCCTGAGCGTTCCGGGCGGATCGAATGGAAAGGAAGAAGCCGGGGGCAGTCCCGGGACCGCCTCAGCAAGGTAATGCCCGCCTCCCGCTTCGACCTCGAGTTGGATCACGGACCCGTGCTTGGTCTTTCCGGTCACCAGGCGCAGGGCGTCTAGGGGATTGATGGCGATGGGTGGAAACATCCTCTTTCCTGTGGTGAACTTTCCGGGTTTCTGGTCCTGGGGGGTGTATTTTCTACCGAACAAGGATAACTTTATCTTCTTCCGCTTTATTTAGTTAGTTTCACATGTAAGACAGGCTTGCGGAGCATGGATAAGAAGTGTTTACAGGAATCGTAGAGAGAACCGCTGTCGTTGCCAGCGCTGAAGAGACCGGCGGCGGGCTGGCGCTCGGGGTAAAGGTCTCTGCGGAGGCTCCGTTGCCCCAATGGATGCCTGTCGAGCTCGGCGAGAGCAGTTCAAAAACCGACGTTACTAGTCGGAGGCGCGTTTGGGAAGTGGTTGTGTGGAGGAATCATTTTTCAAAGGATCGAAAGTGTGCACACAGCGCGCCATTTGAGCGTCAGTGGCGTGCCACAAGATGG
>JAKUSY010000218.1:0-3225 GCA_022451445.1 Planctomycetota bacterium | reverse complement strand
CCCCCGATGGCGGCTCGGTCAGCTTTGAGGTCGTCCCCGAGTCGCTTGAAAAAACAACGCTGGGCGGGCTTCGGGCCGGAGATATAGTGAACATTGAGAGAGCCCTGCGGGCTGGCGAGACCTTTGGCGGTCATTACGTCACCGGGCATGTGGATGGGATCGGGGAGATCGTCAAGATTGAGCGGCAGGGCGACCAGTCGCTCTTCAGGGTCTCCACCGCGCCTGGCCTCATCGAGCAGATGCTGGATAAGGGCTCCGTTTCCGTCGATGGGGCCAGCCTTACGATCGTCGAGGTGGCCCGAAAGGAAGGCTGGTTCAGCTTCGCGGCGATCCCCCATACCATGGAGCGCACCATTCTTGGCCGAGCCTCGGAGGGCGGGGAGGTGAACATCGAGACCGATGCGTTCGGGAAGTGGGCGCTGCATGGACTTCAATGTCTGCGAGGAGACGGGGTTCCCGATGAGCGGGGCGGGCCGCTCATCGGAATGTTCGAAGAGGGCGGCTCCATGAAGAGCCCCCGGGATGATTCAGCGTCCGGGCCTGTCGGGGAATAGCTTAACCTCAGCCGAAAACGCCATGCCTGAAAGCAGTGATTTGAAGCTCAGCGGGGTTCTCGCGCCCATAACTCCAGGCAACTGCAGAGATGAAGTCCCTGCCGGGGCCGGCGGGGTGGAGGTTCGTGCGGATCTTTTTGATTCACGCGATGAGAGCCTCGCTCTGGTCTCCGCCCTGGCGCAGGAGTTCGCGGTCCTGGTGACTCCGCGGCATCTTTCCCAGGGCGGCTCCTGGAACTGGAGCGAAGAAGAGCGGGCTTCCTATTGCATCGACGCTCTTGAAAGAGGCGCCTCGATGGTGGATGTCGAGCATGGCACCGAGGCCGCCGCGATCCTGCAGGCGTCCGGGGGAAAAGTACTGCTGTCCTGGCATGACTTCGAGGGGATGATCGGTGCCGATGACCTCGATGAGCTCACAAGCGAAATGGAAAGCTGCGAGCCGGCGGCCATCAAGGTGGTTCCCACCGCCAGGCGGCTTGCCGACATTGTGCTTATGCTCGAGTGGGTGGCGAGCAGGCCGCAGCAGGCGCCGGCGCGCATCGGCTTCGCCATGGGGGCCCATGGCATCCCCGGCAGGATACTGTCGCTGTCGAGAGGAGCTCCCTGGACCTACGGGGCAAACGGGCCGGCGGTGGCTCCCGGCCAGTTGCCCGTGCAGGAGATGCTGGAGCTCTACAGGGTCTGCCAGCTCGATTCTGAGACCAGGGTCTATGGAGTCGCCGGCAATCCGGTGGGGCACTCTCTCTCGCCGCATATGCACAACCCCTCCCTTTCTTCCGCCGGTCTCAACGCGGTCTATCTGCCCTTTCATCTCGATGATTTTTCCGAGCTGGAGGGCTGCTGGGAATCTCTGCGGCTCGATGGGCTCAGCGTGACGATTCCTTTCAAGGCCGACGCTCTCGCGCGCGCCGATGAAGCCTGCGAGCAGGCCGCCAGTTGCGGCGCCGCCAATACCCTGCTCCGATGCGAAGATGAGCTGGGCGGCTGGAGTCTCCGGGGCTTCAACACGGATTTCAACGGAGTTCTGGAGCCACTCCAGGGCCGCCTTAGCGAGCTCGGCGGCGTTGAGGTGGCTGTGGTGGGCAATGGGGGAGCCGCCAGGGGGGCTGTGCGGGCTCTGCTGGAGGCGGGAGCCCGCCCCACCATCTATTACCGGAGCGAGGAAAGTGGGGGGCCCGTAGCTCAGGACCTCGGGGTCGATTCGGGTCCTATAGATGGCCTGAAGGCTGGTGGCCAGCGAGTGGTCATCAATGCCCCTCCGCTGGGGCTCGAGCCCGGGGACCCCTCTCCTGTGGCGGAGTCGGTCTTTGATTCCGCCACCATAGCCTTCGACATGGTCTATGACCCGCCGGAACCACACTTCCTTCTCGATGCCCGCTCCCGGGGATCGGAAACAATCGGTGGAGATGAAATGCTCGTAGCCCAGGGGTTGGTGCAATTCGAGCTCTTCACGGGGATGAAGGCAACGAAGGAGGACTTCCAGCGTAACCTGCGGGACGCCAGGGGCGCAGGCCGCTCCTAAGGCCCCCAGGCGCCCCGCAGAGCGTTCCCAGGCCCATTCAGCCACCATAATGTCCCTTCTCGGCCCGGGGGGGGCGGCTTGTCGGGCGCTGGGGCCTACGGGCTTTCCTTGTAAAGAAGGCTCCTCGGCGCTGTATGGGTCGGTTGGGGCTTTCAGTTGGCCTGGGGACCGGCGAGTTGTTCTGCCGTTCTGAGGAGGTCGATTTTCCAGGCCGGCTCCTCCGCTCCCTGCTCCCGTTCGTCCAGCAGGTAGACGACGATGAAATAGGCGGCCAGGCGCCCCTGGGAATCCTTGCCGTAATAATCGAGTTGGATTCTCTCGATGTTCTTTGGCTGGCCCGGGGCTCTCGGAAGCGGGGTTCGATTCGTTATCGATCCGGTGATGATCTCGAGGACGGAGATCCCGGTGCGCGGATCCTTGACCAGCGGCAGGCCAACCTTGAATTTAAACGAACCTATTTTCTCTCTGCTGTTTTTGGATAGCCTCGTATAGGCTGCATCCCAACTGCCGCTTTCGATGGCGAAGACGAAACCGACCAGGGCCTGCTCAGGGTTCTGGCTCGGGAAATACTTCTCCAATATGGCGCTGGGTTTCCTGGCGACTCCGCCGCAACCGCTCGCGGCGGCAACCACCAGGCTCAATACAGCCAGGCGGCAGCTTCCAGTCAAGAGGCCGCCCCACCGGAGCCTGTCGTAATTATCGGCCATGGGGGCCTCCGGGGTGTCTACTTGCCTGGTGAGAGGTCCTGCATAGTGGCCAGCGGTTTTTCCGAGGTGACATCTCCGCCTATGCGGGGAGACCAGGGCTGGACATCGCCGGTGCGCTTGTTGCACACCCAGAGGATCTCGGTGAGGTTTCTGTCGCTCAACATGTAGATTGTGTCCGCTGGAGGAAAGACTTTCTGGTCAAGGGTCACCACCCTGGTGCGCTCGACGCTACGGTCCTCGTCTTCGCGAAAATGGTAGCCGGCGAAACGGCCCTTCGCCTTGTTGATCGCCCAGATCTGGCGCCGGTTTGCCAAAAACGCATACTTGCCCTCTCCAAGGTCCCCGGTCGATTGGGCCACCACGGTGGGCAGGAGCTGGCTCATCGCGGCATCGAGCCCCCGGTCGATGGCGCCCCCGGATTCACCTTTTGAATACCAGTTGC
>JAKUSY010000217.1 GCA_022451445.1 Planctomycetota bacterium | reverse complement strand
GTTTTCCTCGGAATCGTGCTGCTGTTGCCAGGTGGGATTGCCAGCCTGCTGAAGCAGTTTGGTGGCTGGTCGAAGGGGCAATGGAAGAAGACAGTCGGCAGGCGCGGTCGGGCAAGCGAAGGCGAACCCGGAGAAACCGGGAAGGCCGAGGGAGACGCCGCCGGGCTGGCCGCTGAAGAGATGCGCAAGCGCCTCGACCGCATCGCCATGCTCAGGTCAGTCACCCAGGAGGTAGATGTCGGCAGGAACCTGCTGGAGGTCAGGAATATCACCGTTCTCTTCGATGGCTTCAAGGCTCTCGATGTGAAGCAACTCGTCGTCGGGCACCGTGAGCTCAGGGTCATCATCGGCCCCAACGGAGCCGGCAAGACGACGCTCTGCGATGTCATCAGCGGCAAGACCCGCCCGACGACCGGGCAGGTCTTCTTCGAGGGGGCGGACATCACCCTCGAGCCTGAAGCGGACATCGCCCAGCTCGGAGTCGGGAGAAAATTCCAGACGCCGACCGTTTACGACAGCCTGACCGTCTATGAAAATATGAACCTCGCGCTTCCCGGCCGCCAGGGCATCTCGCTCGGCAGCAGGATCACCGCCGGGGAGCAGGCCTCCATCCGTTCCCAGCTCGAGCGGGTTCGTTTGCTCGATGACGAGCATCGCGAGGTGGAGTACCTGAGTCACGGCCAGCGCCAGTGGCTGGAAATCAGCATGCTGATCCTCAACGGTCCGAAGCTGCTGCTGGTGGATGAGCCGGCGGCGGGCCTGACGGATGAAGAGACCGTGCTGACGGCGGAGCTGCTGCTGGAGTGTCGTGAGGAACACAGTATTATCGTGATCGAGCATGACATGGAGTTTGTCAGGCTGCTCGATTCCCACGTGACGGTGCTCAACGAGGGGAAGGTCCTGGCTGAGGGCAGCGTCGCGGAGGTGCAGGCCAACGAAGAAGTCAAGAGGGTGTACCTCGGACGCTGAGAGAAAATCATGCTGACGATCAAGAATCTTTCATTCTCATACGGCTCGATCCAGACCCTGAACTCCGTCGATATGGAGATGGAGACGGGTCAGGTGACCTGCATCCTCGGCCGCAACGGGGTCGGCAAAACGACCCTGCTGAAAAACATCATGGGCATCCTGGATCCTTTGCCCGGGTCGTCTATCCAGATGGATGGAATCCAGCTGATTTCCATGGCGCCGCATCGCCGCGCCAAGTCCGGCCTGGGCTACGTTCCGCAGGGACGGCAGATCTTTCCGCGCATCACCGTCGAGGAGAACCTCAAGGTCGCCCTGCAGGGCCGCCGTGACGGCAGCCGGATCATCCCGGAGTATGTCTACGAGCTCTTTCCCGTGCTCAAGGAGATGGGAGGGAGGATGGGAGGCGATCTCTCGGGCGGGCAGCAGCAGCAATTGGCGATCGCCCGCGCCCTGTGCGGGGATCCGGGGATCCTGGTGCTCGACGAGCCGACCGAGGGAATCCAGCCCAACATCATCCAGCAGATCGGCGAGATTCTCAGGGAGCTGGTCGAAGAGCGCGGCATGACGGTCGTGCTGGTGGAGCAGTACCTTGATTTCGTCAAGGAGTTCGGCCACAACTTCTATGTTATGAACCGCGGAAGGGTGGTCGCAGAGGGGGAGACCTCCGAGCTCAGTGACGACATCATCAGCAAGCATCTCAGCGTCTGATACCGCGATGACCGACTCCGGCGCCCGGCGCGGAATCCTCGAGTTGGCGTCGGTGGCCGGCAGGACTGTCGTCACCCGAGCCTACGCCGAGAATCCGCTGAAGCTGCTGCTGCCGCGGCCCCGCGAGCGCGCCGCCTGGGTCTACACATCCGGCTTCGGTGGCGGCCTGGTCGCCGGTGACGAGGTGGCGCTCGACGTGAAGGTCGGCCCGGGCGCGTCCTGCGTTCTCACCACCCAATCGGCCACCAAGGTCTACAGGTGTCCTGGGGACAAGGTCTGCCGGCAGGAATTGCGGGCGACCGTGGCCCGCGATGGATTACTGGTGCTGGCTCCCGATCCCGTGATCTGCTTTGCCGACTCGGCCTACGAGCAGCGCCAGCGCTTCGACGTCGAGGCCGGCGGGTCTCTCGTCGTGGTCGACTGGCTCTCCAGCGGCCGCAGGATGAGGGGTGAACGCTGGGCGTTCCGCCGCTACTCGAGCCGCCTCGATATCCATCTCGGCGGCGAGCAGGTGCTGTGCGAATCGCTTCTCCTGGACTCTTCGCGCCTTCCCGCAGGGGGCGAATTCAAGACCGGCGGCTTCGACTGTATCGCGGTGGTCGCTCTCTTTGGCGAGAAGCTTGTTGATGAGGTCAAGGCCCTTTTGGCTATGATAGCTGAGCAGCCTTTCGAGCCGGGCCAGGAGCTCCTCTACGCGGGCAGCCCGGTTGGTGACGGCGCCGTTCTCCGGGTCCTGGGTTCTACCCCGGAGCTGGTGGGGCGGTATCTGAAAGAAAAACTGGATTTCCTCGCCGAGCATCTCGGGGAGACCCCCTGGTCGAGAAAATGGTAAGAAAGAGAGATCTTCAATGCATTTAGCTCCACGTGAAATAGAGAAGCTCATGCTTCACAACGCGGGCTTCCTCGCCCAGAAGAGGCTGGCCCGCGGAGTGCGCCTCAACTATCCCGAGAGCATCGCCCTCATCGCGACCCAATTGCTCGAGTTCATCCGGGATGGGAAATCGGTCGCCGAGCTGATGGACCTCGGGCGGCAGTTTCTCGGCCGCCGCCAGGTGCAGGACGGCGTTCCCGGGATGATTGCCGAGGTGCAGGTCGAGGGCACCTTCCCGGACGGGACCAAGCTGGTCACCGTTCACCATCCGGTTGTTGAGGAAGATGGCAATCTCGAGCTGGCGCTCTACGGGAGCTTTCTCGATATTCCCGACCTGGAGGTGTTCGGCTCGGTCGATGACGACGCTGAGCAGCCCGGGGCCTGCGAGGCCGCGGAGGGAGAGCTGGAGCTGAACGAGGGCCGTGAGAGCGTGAGCCTCGAGGTGAGCAACCTCGGGGATCGCCCGGTACAGGTAGGCAGCCACTATCACTTTGTCGAGACCAATAAGGGGCTCAGCTTCGACAGGGCGGCGGCCTATGGTATGCGGCTCGACATTCCGGCGGGAACGGCGGTTCGTTTTGAGCCCGGTGACACCAAGACGGTCGACCTGGTGGCCATCGGCGGCAATAGGGTGATTCGCGGCGGCAACAATCTCGCTGACGGCGCCGTGAGCGATGAGGGCAGGGATGAGACCCTCAAGCAGATCGCCGACAGGGGCTTCTCGAGCCAGGAGGGTTGAATCGATGGGATATAAAATCAAGAGATCGAATTACGCCGAGATCTACGGCCCGACCACCGGCGACAAGGTCCGCCTCGGCGACACCTCGCTTCGGCTCGAGGTGGAGAAGGACCTGACGGTCTACGGCGATGAGTGCAAGTTCGGCGGCGGCAAGGTGCTGCGCGAGGGCATGGGGCAGGCCGCGGGGGTCGGGCAGGAGGACGCGCTCGATTGCGTCATCACGAACGCTCTCATCGTGGATCATACGGGAATCTACAAGGCGGACGTCGGGATCAAGAACGGCCGAATCGCCGGCATCGGCAAGGCCGGCAATCCCGATGTGATGGATGGAGTCAGCGAGGGAATGGTGGTCGGCGTCACCACCGAGGCCATCGCCGGCGAGGGGCTCATCCTCACCGCCGGGGGCATCGATTCCCACGTGCACTTCATCTGTCCGCAGCTGGTCGACGAGGCGCTCGCCAGCGGGCTCACGGGCATGATTGGCGGCGGAACGGGGCCGGCCACCGGGACCTGCGCCACCACCTGCACCCCCGGGACCAACTACATCCGCATGATGCTGCAGTCAACCGATGAGTTCCCGATGAACTTCGGCTTCCTCGGCAAGGGCAATACGGCCAAGCCCGAGGGCATCGCCGAGCAGGTCGCCGGCGGGGCCGTCGGGCTGAAGCTGCACGAGGACTGGGGAACGACGCCGGCCGCCATCGACTGCTGTCTCTCGGAGGCGGAGCGGCTCGATGTCCAGGTCGCGATCCATACCGACACCCTGAACGAGTCGGGCTTCGTGGAGGCCTCGATCGAGGCCTTCAAGGGCCGCACGATCCACACCTACCATTCCGAGGGCGCCGGCGGCGGGCACGCTCCCGACATCCTCAAGGTCTGCGGGGAGCCCAACGTTCTCCCCAGCTCGACCAACCCGACGCGGCCCTTCACGGTCAACACGCTCGATGAGCATCTCGACATGCTCATGGTCTGCCACCATCTCGACAAGAACCTGCCGGAGGACGTGGCCTTTGCCGAGAGCAGGATTCGCGGCGAGACGATCGCCGCCGAGGACATCCTTCATGACATGGGCGCCATCAGCATCATGGGCTCGGATTCCCAGGCCATGGGGCGGGTGGGGGAGGTGGTGACGCGAACCTGGCAGACCGCCGACAAGATGCGCAAACAGCGCGGGAGCCTGGAGGAAGAATCCGGCGACAACGACAACTTCCGCATCCGGCGCTATATCTCCAAGTACACCATCAATCCGGCGATCGCCCACGGCATGAGCGAGCGGACTGGATCGGTAGAGACGGGCAAGCTCGCCGACCTGGTGCTCTGGAAGCCGGCCCTCTTCGGTGCCAAGCCGGAGATGGTGATCAAGGGCGGGGTCATCGCCTGGAGCCAGATGGGCGATCCGAACGCCTCGATCCCGACTCCCCAGCCGGTCTTCATGCGGCCGATGTTCGGCAGCTTCGGGCAGGCGACCGGCCCGACCTCGATCGCCTACGTCAGCCAGAGCTGCGTGGAATCGGGCGGCGCGGAGGGTTACGGTCTCAGCAAGCGCATCGAGGCGGTTCGCAATTGCCGTGGTCTCGGCAAGAAGGACATGGTCCTCAACGACGCGCTGCCGGAGATCACCGTCGACCCGGAGACCTACGAGGTGACCGCCGATGGCGACAAGCTGACCTGCGAGCCCGCCAGCGAGTTGCCCCTGGCGCAGCGTTATTTCCTGTTCTGAGGAGGGGCTCTCGTGAAGGCGCTCTCCCTCAAGCAGCCCTGGGCGAACCTGGTCGCCTGCGGCTACAAGACGCTGGAGACGCGTACCTGGGCGACCGGCTACCGGGGGGAATTGCTCATCTGCTCGAGCGCCTCGGGGGACATCGAGCCCACCGGCCGCGCCCTCGCCGTCGTCAACCTGGTCGAATGCCGCGAGATGGAGGAGGATGACGCGCCGGCTGCCTGTATTCGGAAGTATCCGGACGCGAAGGTCTTTGTGCTCGAGGACATCCGCCTGCTGCGGCCTTTCCCGGTCAGGGGCAGCCTCAATATCTACGATCTGGAGGTGAGCGAGGAAGAGCTCAGCTTTGAAGATGAAGCCGGGGTCGCGGCTTTTATCGACAGGTACAGACCGGATGTAAACTACCAGTTCACGCAGGAATGCATCGCGAAGGGGGAATACCCGCCGATCTGATCATCTCTGCTTCGGCTTCCGCTTCTTTTTCTTTTTATTCTGCTGCTGAAGCGGGACGATCGGCGAATCCCAGCCGGCGAGGTCGCTCGGCTTCGTTCCCGGCCTGCGACGGCCCTTGCCGCGTGCCCAGGTTCCATTGAAGGGGCCGACGAAGCTGACGTCGGCGTCGGCCTTGATGTCTTTCTCCATCCCGGCGGCCCAGAAGCAGGCGTTGATGAGCAGACGGCGGTAGCCCTCGTTCTCGATGTCGTTGGAGGCGCCGTAGGT
>JAKUSY010000216.1 GCA_022451445.1 Planctomycetota bacterium | reverse complement strand
TCCAGAGCAGCCCGCGAAACGGCCGGCACCGCCGAAGCGGGAACCCGAAGAGAAGGACGACTGAGATGGGCGGAGCCGGGGGTCGCGGAATGAAACCTCACGTTTCGTTTTCCGTCGCGTTCTGCCTGGCCGCGCTCTTCTCGCTGGCGGCCTGCGTTCCGCAGGCATCGCAGGAGGTGTCTCTCGATGATCTCGATGGCCGCGCCCACAGTCCGTTGGTCCTGGCTGGAGCCAAGGCTAACGTGGTGATCTTCATCACCAATGATTGCCCCATAGCCAATAGCTACGCGCCCGAGATCCAGTCGATCGTAAGGGATTATTCTCCCGGCGGGGCGGTCTTCTTCCTGGTCCATGTGGATCCGGACCTCACAGTTGCGAAGGCGAAGAAGCACGCGGCTGATTTCGGGTATGGCTGCTCCATATTGCGGGACCCCCGGCACCGGCTGGTCTCGAAGCTGGAGGCGGACATTACCCCCGAGGCTTTCGTGCTCACCCGGGACGGGGTGGCCTACCGGGGCCGAATCGATGACCTTTTCGAGGACCTGGGGAAGAAAAGGCGCAAGGCTCGCACCAGGGACTTGAGAGATGCCCTCGAGGCGGTTCTTGCCGGAAAGGCTGTGGTAAATCCCAAGACCGCGGCCGTCGGGTGCTATATCCCCGAGCTTTGAGCCGGGACAAGATTTTTTCCAGTGGAGGAGCTTTTTTCCCGGGGCAGATCGGGAGAACCGGGTCATCCCGGGGTTTCATTAAGCACAAACCGGGTTTATCAGGCGATGTACGTTGAGCCTGTTCGGAAGGTTCCACGATGTATTTCTCCGATTCTGTGTTTACAATTACTTCAGGGCCAATGTTCGTGGGGTTTTTTTTCAGGAGGTTCTGTAAGAGATGTCTCTCTCCATTCTTAATTTTTGTGCCGGATCCTGTCGTTTGAGGATCCTGGCGTTCGTCACGGCGGCTTTCTTCGTCTTTGGTGCCGTCAGGGCCGGCGACGAGGATTTCTACGATGGGCAAGTGCTTCGCACCATCGAGATCACCTTTCCCAGCAATAATTTCTGGGCCCAGCGTGACCAGGTTTCCCGGGTCGATGATCAATATCTGACCGGCGACATGACGGTCGATGGCATTGTCTATGAGGGTGTCGGTGTCCGGTGGCGGGGAAATACCTCGCAGCGAAATGCCGGTGAGAAGCGTTCGTTCAAGATCGCTGTCGATCACACTGATTCGAGCCTGGATATCTACGGGTACCAGACGATCAAGTTGAACAACGCCGCAGGTGATCCTTCCTTCCTCAGGGAGGCGCTCTATTCACGCACCTGCAAGGAATATGGCCCCGCACCCACAGCCAACCACGTCAAGCTGGTTCTCAATGGGCAGAACTGGGGGGTCTATGTGAATGTCCAGCAGTTCAACAAGGACTTTCTCGACCAGTGGTTCGACAGCACCAAGGGCAATCGCTGGAAGGCGAATTCCGGTCGTGGAACCGGCGGAGGGAACAATGGCGGTGGTGGCCGTCCGCCGCGCCCGCCGCGCCCCGGGCAGAATGTTCAGCCGGTGCCCGCTCCCCAGGGTGGGGTTGTCCAGCCAAATGGCGGCGGCGCGGGACAGGACCTTCCGCCCCTGGGCAGTTGCGGCGGCGGGGGTTTCCTCACCAGGGGAGACGGAGCCCTGACCTGGCTCGGAGCGAATCAGAATGCCTACCAGGGTGTTTATGAGCTGAAGTCAGATGACCAGGAAGATCCCTGGGGCGATCTGATCGCCTTCTGCGATGCTTTCAACAATTCTTCAGATGCCGAGTTCGAGGGCCTTGTCCACGACATTCTCGATGTCGACGCGACACTCTGGCAGATCGCCCTCGAGAACGCGTTTGCCGATGACGACGGCTACATTCACAAGGGTCTCGACTACACGATCTACCAGGATCTCAGCTTCGGACGTTTCCACACCATCCAGCACGACGGCAACGAGACGTTCCGCTGCATCGATGGCTGGCGTGTGCTGCCGGAAATCAACAACCCGAACCGCCCGGTGCTGGTGCGCCTGATGGCCATTCCGCGTTTGCGCGCGCGCTACGTGGCCCATCTGAGGACCCTGATCGAAGAGTCGTTCAACTGGGATGCGATGGGCCCGATCGCTACGGATATGCACGACCTGATCGCGGAGGAGGTGGAGCTTGACACGAAGAAGCTCTTCTCCACCAGCGCCTTCTATGCCAACCTTGAGAGCGCTTCGGGGAATGTTCCTGGAATCCGCCAGTTTGTCGAGGAGCGCCGCGAATTTCTTCTCGCCCATCCCGAGCTCCAGGAAACGCCGCCGAATATCCTGTCGGCTGAACTCCAGCTCGAGCCCGATGGCGCGGGTGGTTTTTATCCCCCGGTCGCCGGCGAAGAGGTCGGTATCCGGGTAGAGGTAGAGGCTGGTCCTGTTGTCGATTCGGTGATCGTTTACCACTCGGGTGCTCCCGATGCTCCTTTTGGACAGGCCGATCTGCAAGATGATGGGAATCATGATGACGGTGCCGCCAACGATGGAGTCTACGGAGGCTCGGTACCCGCCTATCCCGCCGGCACCGAGGTCCGCTATTACGTGGAGGTCTATGCTGATGGGGTCATCTCTTTCCAGCCGCCGCGCGCGGAGCTTGGAGCGGACTCCTATATTGTCGATATGGAGGTCGCCCAGTTCACCCCGGTGGTGATCAACGAGCTGATGCCCCTGAACGAGGCCACCCTGGCCGATCCCCAGGGAGAGCTCGATGACTGGGTCGAATTGCACAATAAGACAGCCGAGGCCGTCGATCTTTCGGGTATGTATCTCAGCGACAAGGAGGGCAACCCGAGGAAGTGGCAGCTCCCCGAGGGCGCCTCGATAGAGGCCGGCGGCTATCTCATCGTATGGCTTGATGAGGACGGCAGCGATGAGCCGGGCCATCACGCCAACTTCAAGCTGACCAGCGAGGGCGAGATGCTCATGCTGGTCGACAGCGACGAGCGCAACAACCAGCTGCTGGACAAGGTGATCTTTCCCGCCATGGAGCCGGACAGGAGCTGGGGGCGCTACCCCAACGCCACGGGAGATTTCGAGGTGCTCCAGGGAACTCCGGGAGAATCCAACGGCGGTGCCGCAGCCGGCGCCGTGTTCCGCCGGGGAGATGCCAACGATGATGCCAACGTCGACATTTCCGATGCGGTTCGGGTTCTCTCCTATCTCTTCGCGGGCTTCGATGCGCCGCCCTGCGCGGACACCGGCGATACCAACGATGATGGAGCTGTCAATATCACCGATGCCATCTTCCTGCTGACCTATCTCTTCGTGGGAAACCAGGAGCTGCCGGCCCCGGCCGGGGCCTGCGGTGAAGATCCCAGCGAGGATCCCCTCGGCTGCGCCGTTTCCACGAGCTGCGAATGACGCGTTCGCGGCGCGGTTGAAAAATCTCTGAAACCGGGCGTCTCTGCCTGAGGGGCACAGGCGCCCGGTTTTTTTGATGCGGGCGCCCGGGTGTTGGCTGAAATCCCCGCGCTTCGCGGGTTACAATCCGGGCTCAACCATCTGCTCCTTAACGCCGAATGAAACCGGAGAATTGAAGACATGCCCTTGAGATACAGCCAGTTTTCCAGCGGCCCAGCGGCCTGGGTCATCGTATCGCTGTTGTCGTTTTGTATTTTTACCGGTGAGCGCGTTGCGGCAGCGGAACCTGCCGCCGGCAGCCAGCTTGTTTTCCTCGGGACCTATACCAGGGGCGGAAAAAGCGAGGGGATCTACGTTTGCCGGCTTGATCTCGCCACCGGTGAGCTGAAGGACCTCAAGCTCGCGGCGAAGACGAAGAATCCATCCTTTCTCGCTGTTCACCCCGGCGGGAAATACCTCTACAGCGTCAGCGAGATCGCCGATTTCGAGGGAAGGAAGACCGGCGCTGTGAGCTCCTTCTCGATCGACGCAAAGAGCGGAGAGCTGAAGTTTCTGAACAAGCAGCCGTCGGGCGGCGGGGGACCCTGCCATCTGGTGGTCGATCAGGCGGGTCGGAACGTTCTTGTCGCTAACTACGGCGGCGGGAGCGTGAATGTGCTGCCAGTCAGCCCGGTTGGAAAACTTGGCGATCCGACCGGCTTTGTCCAGCACAAGGGCTCGAGCGTCAATCCAAGGAGACAGAAGGGCCCCCACGCCCATTCGATCAATCTCGATGTGAAGGGTAATTTCGCTTTCGCAGCGGACCTCGGTCTCGACAAGGTCCTCGTCTATCGTTTCGATGGCGCGAGGGGGACCCTGGCGCCGAATAAGGTGCCGTCCGTCTCTGTGGCTCCCGGCTCGGGCCCCAGGCATTTCGCTTTCCGCCCTGATGGCCGCTTCGCCTACGTCATCAACGAGATGGTCTCGACGGTGACCGCCTTCGCCTACGATTCGAAGGCCGGAGTCCTTACGCCAATCCAGACCATCACGACCTTGCCCGCGGATTATACCGGCAAGGGAAACAGCACCGCTGAGGTCCAGGTCTCCCCCGATGGCAGGCTGCTCTTCGGCTCCAATCGCGGCCATGACAGCATCGCGATCTTCAGGATCGACGAAGACACCGGCCGGCTGACCTCGCAGGGGCACCAGGCCACCGGCGGCAGCACCCCTCGCAATTTCGGGGTGGACCCGACCGGACGCTTCCTGTTGGCCGCCAATCAGAATTCGGGAACGGTTGTCGTTTTCCGGATTGGCAAGGAGGGGCTCACGCGCACAGGTTCTACACTGGAGGTGCCGCGGCCTGTCTGCGTCAAGTTTCTGCCGCTTTCGCAGTGAATAGACCGTCGGGCTTCCGGAGTACCTGTAGCCCGACGGGACGTTGCGGGATAGAATAACGCCGCTACCTGGTTTCGCAAGGAAGCTTGAATGCAAAGGTTGATTGCCGCTGCTGCGGTGGTACTCCTGGTTTCTTTCTCGGCGGCGTCGTTTCCGTGCGCGGCGGACCCGGAACGCTATGTCGCGGTTTTTTCCGATGGGGCTGTTCTCGAGGGAAACGATCTCCAGCTCTGGCACGATGCCCGGAGCATGCCCACCCTCGAGGGAGCGAGCCTCGAGGATCCCGGCAACCCGCTGCGCTGGATCAGGGATCGTCGATTGCGGGAAAAGGCCTACAAATACTTCTCCGAGAGCTTTGTCGAATTTGTTGGAGGAGACAGGCTGCCGGGGACGGTCGTGGGGGGCAGCTTCGAGGACCAGGGCAGCGCCCTGTCCCACCTCCTTGTCAAGACCGATGGGGCCTTTGCCCGCCCCGGCAGGGCGTCGCGAAAACATGTCCGCATCCTGGCCTCGAAGGTTCGGAGGGTTGTCTGGAGAAGGATGGAGAGGCAGACCCTGACACCGGGAGTCGCCTATCTCCGCAACGGGCAGGCGCTGGATTTTCGCCGTCTGCGCTGGGGCGAGGGGACCGTCGCGATTCTGCTCGCTGAGGGCGTCAAGGAGTTCGCCTTCGGGGAGCTGGCCGAGATTCACACTGCGGCCGTGGACCCCTGGGAATCTTATTACGACGATCTCGCGGTATTGAGTCCGACTGTCGAGGGACGTTTGTTCAGGCTCGAAACGGTCGACGGTCTCATCGCAACCTCCAGCAGATCCCGCTTCCAGGCCCTTGCCTTCAGCTCCCCTGAAGAGCAGCAGCTTCTCGCTGAAAAGTTGAGGGCGGCGCAGGGCCAGCTCAACAATTTTGACAGTCTCAATAAGGAGTCTCTCAAGAAGCTCGAGGATCTGCGGAAGAAGCTG
>JAKUSY010000215.1 GCA_022451445.1 Planctomycetota bacterium | reverse complement strand
TCTCTCTCTCCTGCTTCAGCTTCCCGTCACCGTGGGCGGCCCGGAAGACTTCGAGCAGGAGATGGCCGCCCTGCCCCCGGAGCATCCTGCACGCGTGAACCTCGAAAAAATGAAGAGCCGGAGCAAGCTGGCCGACAAGCGCCTGTCGGATCTCCAGGGGCGGCTGCAAACCCTGGAGCTCGGCGATGCCGCCTGCGCCCGGATCTTTACCGAGCTGGGAAGTATCTACGAAGGGCAGGGAAATCCCGCTGCCCTGGACTACTACTTCCTCGCCAGCGACATCGACCCGTCCAACCCGGATGTCCTGAGAAAGCTGCTGAAGCAGCTGGAAGAAAGACGCTACTATTTCACGCGCATGCGCCTGCTGCGGCGTCTGAGCGAGGCGGCCCCTGGTGATTTCCAGGCGCTCGCCAGCCTCTGCAGACTCTACCTCGACCTGCATATAAGGCTCAACGAGGCGCGTGACATGGCGCTGAGATGCCTTGCGGCCCGTCCGGATCCCGACTCCTACCTCCTCGCCTCGAGGGCCTCCCTCCTGCGGGGAGACCGAGAGGAGGCGCGCCGGCTCATCGAGAAAGGGCTTCGGCTGGCTCCTGGTGACGCCCGTCTCGAGAAGGCGCTCGCCACGCTGGACGAAAAGTGAGCGCGGTCGCCTCGCGAGGGGAATTTGTCTCCTCTCCTCTCGAGCATCTCTGATACGATAGCGGGCCGTCTGACCGAGAATCCCCCAGGAAGCGCCCTCCTCGGGCAATCGATCTTTTTCCCTTCGGTCAGGTTAACTCCTTGAAACCCTGGACGCCTCGAAAAGGTACCGGCCATGAAAAACCCTCTGCTGTGCGCCCTCCTGCTCTGTCTCGGATCCGTTTCAGCCGCGGCTCCCGGCGCCGCCGAAGAACGCATCTCCGTTCTCTTCCTCGGTGACAATGGGCATCACCGCCCTCTCGACCGCGCCGCGCAGCTGATCCCCGTGCTGCAGCCTCGCGGAATCGATATCGAGTACACCGGCCGGGTCGAAGACCTGAACGCGGACAAGCTGGCTTCTTACGACTGCCTCATCATCTACGCCAACATCGGCAAGATCAGCCCGCAGCAGGAAAAAGCCCTTCTCGACTTCGTCGACAGCGGCAAGGGCTTCGTTCCCCTGCACTGCGCCTCCTATTGTTTCCTCAACTCGCCGAAGTACATCGCGCTCGTGGGCGCCCAGTTCAAGCGCCATGGGACCGGTGTCTTCGGGGTCAGCAACGTCCAGCCGGACCATCCCATCATGAAGGGTTTCAAGGGCTTTGAGAGCTGGGATGAGACCTATGTGCACACCCACCACAACGAAAAGAATCGCACCCTCCTGGAGACCCGCGCTGAAGGCAAGGGCCGGGAGCCCTGGACCTGGGTTCGCACCCGCGGCAAGGGCCGGATCTTCTATACCGCCTGGGGCCATGACCAGCGCACCTGGGAGCACCCGGGATTTCACGAGCGCGTGGAGCGTGGAATCCGCTGGAGCACGGGAGCGGGCGAATTCCCCGTTTCGCACAAGCGCGAACCGCACCGGGGGCTCGAGCCTTTCGAATTCAGGAGCGCCAAGCTTCCAAACTACCTGCCCAACAGGCGCTGGGGAACGCTCGGCAAGGAGATCAACCGGATGCAGAAGCCTGTCTCCCCCACGCAGTCTCAAAAGCACATGGTGTTGCCGAAAGGTTTCGAGGCGAAGCTCTTCGCGGCCGAGCCCGACATCACCAAGCCGATCACCATGACCTGGGATGTCCGCGGTCGCCTGTGGATCAGCGAAACGACTGACTACCCCAACGAGATCAAGCCCGAGGGCAAGGGAGAAGATCGGATCAAGATCTGCGAAGACACCGATGGCGACGGCCGGGCCGACAAGTTCACCATCTTCGCCGACAAGCTGAGCATCCCCACCAGCCTCTGCTTCGCGGGCGGAGGTCTCATTGTCCACCAGGCTCCCCACACCCTCTTCCTGGAGGACACCGATGGGGATGACAGGGCGGATGTGCGCAGGGTCCTCTTCAGCGGCTGGTCCACCGGGGACACCCACGCGGGCCCGAGCAATATGCGCTGGGGGTTCGACAATTGGGTCTGGGGGATCGTCGGCTACTCGGGCTTCAACGGAAAAATAGGGGAAGAACAGCAGCGCTTCTCCACTGGCTTCTACCGGTTCAAACCGGATGGATCGAGAGGCGAGTTCATTCGCAACACCAACAACAACTCCTGGGGCGTCGGCTTCAGCGAGGAAGGCGCCGTCTTCGGCTCAACCGCCAACCGCAATCCGAGCGTCTACATGCCCATCGCCAACCGCTATTACGAGGCGGTGCGGGGGTGGTCCTCCAGTCGTCTCGGTATGACCTCCCAGACGGCGCGCTTCTATCCGATCACGCCCAACATCAGGCAGGTGGACCAACACGACAACTTCACCGCCGGGGCCGGGCACGCCCTCTATACCGCCCGCAGCTACCCAAAACACTATTGGAACCGCGCCGCCTTCGTCAACGGCCCCACCGGGCACCTCGTCGCCACCTTTCTCATCGAGAGCATCGGCAGCGACTACCTGACGCGCAACAGCTGGAACCTGCTGGCCAGTGATGACGAATGGACGGCGCCCATCCTCTCGGAGGTCGGTCCGGATGGGATGGTCTGGATGATTGACTGGTACAATTACATCATCCAGCACAACCCCACCCCCAGGGGCTACAAGAACGGAAGGGGCAACGCCTACGTGACGCCGCTGCGGGACAAGGTGCATGGACGCATCTACCGGCTCATCTACAACGGCCAGGACTCCTACAAACCTCTCAACCTCGAGAAGGCCGACGCGGCGCAGCTGGTTTCGCAATTGTCCAACGACAATATGTTCTGGAGGATGAACGCCCAGCGCCTGCTCGTAGAGCGGGGAAAACACGACGTGATCCCGGCCCTCGCCAGGCTCGCCGCTGACAGGAAGGTCGATGCGATCGGCCTCAACACAGCCGCGATCCACGCGCTCTGGACCCTGCACGGAATCGGCGCCCTGGATGGTTCGGTACCCGCGGCGACGAAGGCGGCCCTCGACGCCCTGCAGCACCCTTCGGCGGGAGTCCGCCGCACGGCGCTCAAGGTCGCTCCCAGGACGGCCGCCGGCATCAGCGCCATCGTCGGCTCCGGCAGTCTCAAGGACTCCGATGGGCAGGTTCGCCTGGCGGCGTTCCTGGCTCTCTCGGAGATGCCCCCATCGCCCGAAGCCGCGGCCGCGATCGCCGCGACCATCGGCCTGCCGGCCAATTCCGACGATCGCTGGATTCCCGATGCGGCAACCAGCGCCGCCGCGCGCCACGACATCCATTACCTCCAGGCCGTGGTGAACACCGCGGCCGCGGCGAGACAGGACAACAAGCGGCTCGAGATCACCGAAAGAATCGCCGAGCACTACGCGCGCGGCGCCCCCCAGGACAGCGCCGGAGCCCTCGTCCTGTCCTGCGCCGCGGCGTCGCGATCGATCGCCGACCCCATCGTCCGCGGCCTGGCGAAGGGCTGGCCGCAGGGACGGGCGGTAAAGCTCGATGACGCCCAGGAGACCGCCCTCGCCAGGGTGCTGACCCGGGTCTCGGGACCGGTCAAGGGACAGCTCCTCTCGCTGGCCGCCCGCTGGGAGACCAAGGCGCTCGACACCCATATCGCGGAGGTGATCTCCGGCTACGTAAAGACCCTGAAATCCTCCGGAGCTCCGGAAAAGGACCGAATCGAGGCCGCCGGCGAGCTGGTCTCCTTCCATGGAGGCGACAGCCACATCGCCGATGAGATCATTGCCGAGATCACCCCGACAAGCTCCCCCAGCCTCGCCAGGGGGCTTATCGATGCTGTCTCCGGAAGCCAGGCTCCCGGCACGGGCGCGGCCCTCCTGGAAAAATACGATACGCTGACCCCCGGCACGAGACAGGAGATTCTGAAAGTCGTTCTCAAGCGGGCCGACTGGTCACGGAACCTGCTGGAGAGCGCCCGAAAGGGCGGTGTCGACCTCTCGGCCCTGTCGCTGGACCAGAAGCAGGGACTTGCCCGCCACCCCGACAAGAAGGTGGCGGCACTGGCCACGAAGCTGCTCGCCAGCACAGGCTCCCTCCCCAATCCCGACCGCCAGAAGGTGATCGATGGCATGCTCGCGGTAACCCGCAAGACGGGAAACCCGGCCAGAGGCAAGGAGCTCTACAAGAAGCTGTGTTCGAAGTGCCATGTTCACAGCGGCGAGGGAACGAACATCGGCCCGGAGCTCACCGGCTCGGCTGTCCATCCCAAGGAGGAGCTGCTCATTCACATCCTCGACCCCAACAGGAGCGTCGAGGGAAACTTCAGGCAGTACACCGCCGTCACCCGCAAGGGAAAGATCCTGACCGGCCTGCTGGCCTCCGAGAACCGCAACGCCCTGGAGATCTACGATGCCGAGGGGGCGAAACACGTCGTCCTGCGGGAAGATCTCAAGCGGCTGGACTCATCCAGGCTCTCCCTCATGCCGGAGGGATTCGAGAAACAGATGCAGCCCGCGGAGCTGGGCGACCTGCTCGAATTTCTCACCCAGCGCGGCCGCTTCCTGCCCATCCCGCTGGCGAAACACGCCACCATCGTCTCCACCAGCGGGATGTTCTTCAGCAAGAGCTCCGGCCAGGAGCGTCTCATATTCCCCGACTGGAAGCCTAAGACCTTCGAGGGTGTCCCCTTCCAGCTCGTCGATCCCCGGGGAAACACGGTTCCCAACGTCATCATGCTCAACGGCCCCAACGGTAATTTCCCTCCGAAGATGCCGAAGCTGGTCAGGCTGCCCTGCAATGCGCCGGCCAAGGCGATCCATTTCCTCAGCGGGATCAGCGGCTGGGGCTCCAAGGGAGCGGCCACACGCACCGTCAGCATGATCGTCCGGCTCCATTACGCCGACGGCAAGAAAGAGGACCACCCGCTGCTCGACGGCATCCACTTCGCCGACTACATCGGACAATTCGACGTACCCGGCGCGAAGCTGGCCTTCAAGCTTCGCTCACAGCAGCTCCGCTACCTGGCGGTCCATCCCGGGCGTACGGAGACGATCCGCGAGATCGAGCTGGTCAAGGGCCCGGATCGTACGGCCCCGATCGTCATGGCCATCACGGTCGAAGGACCACGCTGAGAGCTGCGCGAAAGAACGCGGCTCACTGGCAGCTCGTATAGGATGCACACCCGAGGTGACCCGGGGTGCCGGGCTCCTCGGTATCCGAACCGCAGGATCCCGGCGGGACGCCGGGCTCGGCGGGAGGCTCTCCACCCGCGAAGAGGTAGACGAGAATCCGTATGCCATCTGTGCTCTCCACCCGCTCGTTATTGTCGATATCAGCGGAATCCAGACAGTAGATAATGGTGTCACCCAGGAAGAGGAAGATGAACACGGTGACTCCATCGGCCAGGTCTACGAAGCCATCGTCGTTGGTGTCTCCCCGGTGGAATACGGGAGCGAAAAAACACTCGTCGGGAATCCCGTTTCCATCCGCATCGCGGGAAGTGCCGGCGCTGATGTCACACTCATCCGGGAGCCCGTTTTCATTACAGTCCTCGCTCCCTCCCCCCCTTCCGACATCAAGATCATCCCCGATCCCGTTTCCATTGCAGTCATTGCCGGTATGCCGCGCGACAGCCGCCTCGGAATCGATCAACGGAAAACTCAGCCCTGTTCATTCATCGAAAACCTCCACTCCCGTTTGCGAGACCAGGGCGTCAAGCACCGCGGTAGAGGTG